>DASQHV010000001.1:0-2285 GCA_035631915.1 Candidatus Acidiferrales bacterium
GCGTCGACCATCAACAGCGGGACGCAGTCCGCGCTGAAGATGCCGAGCATCACGCCCGGCTCGTCGGTGACCATCCCGTCGCCGGCCGGACGCAGCGCCTCGGTCTCGCGCGTCACGGCGTGTACGACGTTCCCATGCACCTGGTTGAGGCGCGCGACGAGTTTCAGCGCTGGAACCTGGGCGCGCAGCCGCCGCCAGTTCTCGTCGACGGCGCTTTCGTGATCGCCGACCCAGTACGACAGGTTCATCGACGCGAACTCGCCCGCGCTCGCGCCGCCGAGCCGGCCGACGAATCCGTGGCATATTTCGCGATTCTCCCACGCGCGCAGGATGGGAACGGCGGCGGGCTGAGATTCTGGCTGGATATCCACTACTGATTGTTCAGAAACGATGCGTGCAGTTGTTCGCTGGGGCCAGAATAACCTATAACTTAGAGCTTTGGAATTTGAGGTTTTGGAGCGCCTATGAACGGCTATGAGTATCTGGTCGAGCGAAACCGCCTGATGCAACGGCTGGAGGCGGCGCTGGCGAAGCTGCAACCGCTGGCGCCCGCCGAGCGCGAGGCCGAGACGCGCCGCCTGCAGGCAAAATTCGACATCGAGTTGGCCGAAATGTACGCACGCGTCGCCACGGAGTATCCCGGCGAACGCAAAAAGAAGGCGCGGCCGATAGCCGACCCGCGGTAATCGTACCGGGAGCAAGCTTGGACCGCTCGATCAGTATCCGGGGCGCGCGCACCCACAATCTCGCCGATATCTCGCTCGAAATTCCGCGCGACAAGTTCACCGTCGTCACCGGAGTTTCGGGCTCGGGCAAATCCAGCCTGGTGTTCGACACGCTGTATGCCGAGGGGCAGCGGCGCTACGTGCAGAGCCTGTCGACCTACGCGCGACTGTTCCTGCAGCGGATGGAGCGGCCGGACGTCGATGCGATTTCGGACATCCCGCCCGCGCTCGCGCTGCGGCAAAAGAACACCATCAAGAATGCCCGCTCGACAGTCGGCACCGTCACGGAGATCAGCGACTATCTGCGGCTGCTGTTCGCCACGGTCGGCACCACGGTATGCCCGCAATGCGGCAGCGAGGTCAGTCGCGACACGGTCGAGAGTGCTGGCGCGCGAATTGTTTCCGAGCCGGGACTTTACCTGGTGCTCGCACCGTTCGAGACGGGATCACGCTCGCCGATCGACGCCGCGAATTACCTGATCCAGAACGGGTACCATCGGCTGTTCGAGAACGACGCGATCCTGGAGACGACGCAATTTGCGGCGCGCGCGAGCGTCGCCGATCTGATCCCCGACGGCGCAGCGGGGGCCGCTGCGAATCCGGCCGAGCCGATGATGGTGGTCGTCGATCGAATCTCGGTCGCCGGCGACGCCGAAGTCGAACAGGTTCGCGAGGCGTTGGAGAAGGCATTCTATCTCGGCGGCGGACGTGCGCGGGCGGTGCGCGTCGAGCGCGACAACGGCAACGTCCACACCGCCGGCGCAATCGACTTCGACCGGCGCTTCAACTGCTCGCAGTGCGGCACTCCTTTCGCGGAGCCGACCACGGCGCTCTTCTCGTCGAACAGCCCAATCGGTGCGTGCCCCGAGTGCGAAGGCTTCGGCCGTACCGTCGAACTCGATCTTGAGAAGGTGATTCCGAATCCGCACCTGTCGCTGCGGCAGGGGCTGGTCGCGACGTGGCGCACGCCGGCGTATCGCGAGATGAACGATTGGATGCTCAAGCTGGCGCGGCGCGCGAAGGTTCGCACCTCGGCGCCGTACCTCGAGTTCACCGATGAGGAGCGCGCGTGGCTGCTCGACGGCGACGGGCAGCGTCCGCAAAAGAAGTGGGACCCCGACGTGTGGCCTGGCGTGCACGGATTTTTCAGATGGCTTGAGGGGCGGCGCTACAAGACTCACGTGCGAATCCTGCTCGCGAAGTACCGGCGCTTTGTGCCGTGCCCGCGATGCGGCGGCGCGAAGCTCAAGGCCGAGGCGCTGAACGTGCTGGTGGACGGCAAGTCGATCGCCGACGTGGGACGCCTTTCGATTCGCGAGCTGGCCGCGTGGCTCGACGACCTTCGCATGACACCCGAGGACGCGGCGCGCGCGGCGGTGGTGATGCGCGAGTTGCGCAATCGCGTCGGCTACCTGGTCGAGGTCGGGCTGGGCTACCTGACCGTCGAGCGGCAGGCGCGCACACTGTCGGGCGGCGAGGCGCAGCGGATTCATCTGGCGAGCGCGCGCGGCAGCCTGCTGGTCGGCACACTATATGCGCTCGACGAGCCGACGGTCGGCC
>DASQHV010000002.1:0-4725 GCA_035631915.1 Candidatus Acidiferrales bacterium
TAAAAACGTCTATCGCCATCAAACCGATCTCAATCAGCAAGAGCACGATTATGGTAGCTTCCATCCAGGTGCCCTCGAGATACCAGTGATAATCCGCAATCCGGTCGTTCGCGCCTTCGTAGAGGTCCTCGCACGCTTCAAGCCTGTTCGAGAACCCTTCCATTCGATGGTCGATTGCAGACTCTTCGACCAGGCGCTCCAGCACCTGCCGAGACTCGCGTGGCACCACATGCGGCGCGATCGCGAACTGCGCTTCCAAACGCCCATAGGTCAAGCGCATGCTGTAGAGCAACTCGACCGTTTCACCGATGCGTCTCCATTCCTTGTGGTGGCGAAACCGAATTCGATGCGCTCGCGGCACATCGCCGGGCGCCAGCGCTTCCTGGCTCTCCAGCGATCGTTCGAGACGGCGAAGCTCACCCTCCAGGAAAGCGAACTCCACCACCGCTTCCACGACGCGCTCGATGCCGTCTGAAGGCCCTTGGATGATCGCCTTTCCCGGACGCCATTGAATCTTGCAATTGTTCGAAGCGAACGCCGTGGTTGGGACCGTGTGGGAGCGATCCGAAGGCGCCAACCAGCTCTCGCCGAGTTTCTTCGCCTCGGACACGGCGTCGGTCGGAAGCAGTACCAGCGTGACGGAGTCGGTCGGAGCGTCGCGCTGGCCGTCGGCCCGCAGGTCCGTCAACTCGACGGCTTCCTCAACCACAACACAGGCCCTGGGCTGTTGAAAGGTCCAACGCGCCTTTGCTGTTGGCGGTTGTTCGGAGACATAGCGTATCCGCCTGACAACGACGGGCTGACGACGGCCGATGACGCTAACTTGCTTCGGTACTTCAACTACTGATTGAGCCATCGCACATTAAACCTCGGATCGGACCCATCGCTGGGATCGCTCCTGTAAAAGGCAAGTAACTACGCAGTGTTACTCACGACGCGGCCGCCTGCGCGGGTATTTCTTCGAGCAATTCCTGAATCCATTCCACCACCACCTCGGCGGAATCCCGCACGCCGTTGATTGTGGAGTCGAACAGGTAGTCGCCGACGACAAACAGTTCCGGATGCTGCGTGGGTTCCGGCTGATGCTGTGAGTCGGGTTCGCGCGCCGGGAACCCGCCTGGCAAACCATCGACCGTACCCACCCATCGATGGACGCGGCCTTCAACAAAGTGCTGGCGGCCATGACTCAGCGACGCTGGAAGTGAATCGAGCACCGCGTCGATCAGCGACGCGTCGTCGCGATTGTTCATCGACAGGGCCGGCTCACCCGCCAGCAACCAGCTAAGCACCCCGTAGCTGCCGGTCGGATTGCGCGAGCTTTCATCGTAAACACAGCATCCGCCGAACGCATCGAGCATGAAGTAAGACTCGGCGATGTGATCGCGCCAGAAAAGGTTGTCGAACAGCACACTCACCCGAAGGTAGTGTGCAGGATAGTCGTAGAACACGTGATGACGATGCATCGCATCCGCCAGCAGCGGATCACCCCAATGGATCGAGGGAATCCAGTTGTTCGGCAGTGCTATCACGACGAAATCGAAGTCTTCCCACCATACTTCGCTATGAGTGCGCGAATGGACGCGGTAGAGACGTTGCGCGACCTTCTCGACACGGGTCACGGTATGGTTGAGCAAGACGCGGGCCTTGATTCGATCGGCCAGCGCGCGAGGCAGCAGATCGAGACCGCCGTTTATAGAATACAACCGCATGTAGTCTGGTTCATCCATCAAGTAGTTCTCCAGACCGTACAGTGCCTTGGTCAGGTGCGGCTCCGTGGCCAGGTCGGAATGAACCCTGACTTCGACATAGCGTCGTGCACTCTCATCTCCGATCTTGGCTAGCAGCTCATGAAAGGTCTGGCTCGAGAGCGGGTTATGATTCTCCGTCTGCCAGTCGGACTCGTAGTATTCCGCTGGGCTGATCGCGCCGCGCGCGAAGCGATTGAAGTCGCGCAACGCACGGCATGTGCCCTCGCCCAGTTCCCGGCCAATGTCGGAGGTCGATTTCAGAATTCGCTCATCCATCACGACCGTCTCACCGGCCATGGGACTCACGGAGAGGCCCAGCTCGGCGATTAACTCGCGAAGCGGATCAGGACCCAGCTGCGAATAGTCGTACAATTCTGCGGCTCCCGCTTCGTACCTGATCGAAGCGCGTGAAAATTCCCGCGTGACGATCTTGCCGCCAACGCGCGAATCAGCTTCGAAAATTGTGATGTCGCACGGAGCCTTCAAGCGCCGTTCGAGCAGATAAGCCGTCATCAGCCCGCCCGGTCCGCCACCGACGATGCCCACACGTGTTTTATTCATTGGATTGAACCGAACTCTTCATTGCCCTCTTTCTCCGCATCCTCGCTGCCGCTGAAACCCAAGGAAATACGCAACGAGCGTACCAGAGAAGAGAAGGCGCCCAATCCAAGGCCGTGTATAGTCAGCTGATTCGTTTGATCCCTTGCGGGCTAGAGTAATCTCGTGATTGATCAGGCTAGATGCCGCATATTCATCGATGATGGTTCGCTCATTCGCTTGCCTCCATTGGAGACAGTGGCACCATTAGGAGACACTTCCCTTCCGAGTCGCTCCCCAAGCCGGACATCCTGATTTTGATTCGAGAATCGTCTCGGCTCTTTGCGTGCTTGGGCCCGTTGGATAAGTTCGAGAGCAGCGCAGGACTTGAGCGTCTAATCCCGCCAAATGTCGGGCGCGCAGCGAAGTCTGTAGCGAAGTCGCTAATCGCGCCTCGCAAAACATCCGAGTTTCGCGTGTCGGCGCTACAAGGCTGGTGCGCCCGCTACGATCAGTCTGCGCCGGCCAGGATCGCTTGCTTCTGCTTTTCGGTGAAGGCGTGCAACTGCAGCATGTAGTTGAACCGCACATGATCGCGCCCGGCGGCCGACATCTTGTCGAACCAGTCGTCCTCGCCCAGCATCTCTGCCAACCGCGGCGAATTGCGATGCAACATCTGTACGTCGGTCTTCTTGGGCTCCAGGCTCCGCAAGATGCCGCGGTTGAAATGCGCGTGCAGTGTCACGCGGTCGCCCGGCTCCGTGCGATCGCCCTGCCAATGCCACACGCCATGCGTGAAGAAGACGACTGAGCCCTTGGGCATCTCGATCGGCACGCCACCCTCGCGCCCCTCGCCCGCGCGCGGCGGACGGCGAAGCTTGTTGCTCTTGGGCACGATCCAGGTGGGCCCCGATTCGACGCGCCAGTCCTCGAGCGCCCAGACTCCCACACCGGTCAGCGAAAATTCGGGATAGGGCTCCGGCACGTGAGCGTAGTCGGTGTGAGCCGGAATGACGCCCGGCCCCGGACCCTTCCTGATACAGCTGAAAGACGCGATGACTGCGCCGCGACCGAGTGAAGCGTCGATCAACGTCATCAGCAACGGGTTCTGGATGAGCTGCTCGAATTCGCGCCCGTGATAGAGCATCCAGTTCATCGAGAACGTCTGATGCGGCAGGAGCGCGCGCAAGGTCGCACTGCGCACCTCGTCGGCGAACTCCGGGGAGATCGCGCGCTCCAGGACCGTGTAGCCCTGCTCCTCCATCTCGCGAATTTTGCCCGAGAGACCTTGGCGCGCTGCACGATGCGCCAGGTCGGGATTCTCGACTGTGCGGCGGCCCATGTGATCGTGCAGGAGCGCGAGTATCTCGGCCGCGTGCGGATCCTTGAGCGCGCCCTTAACGCGGATCGCGTCCTTGCCGAACATGGTGGCGACCTCGCGCATCATCGCCGCCATCGCGCCCGGCGCAAGCACGCCCACAAATTGCGCCGCCGTCAATGCGGCCTGGTAGTCACCCTCGACGACCATATCGGCGGATTCGTTGAACTCGCGCGCGACGGAGACGCTTTCACCGTCGTAGCGCATGCTCCACGCGGCCGCGTCGTTCGCGAACTTCAGGTGCGGAGGCGTTTGCGTGAAGCGCTCGCTGATTGAGAAGCTGCGGCTCCCCAGCGCCTCTTTTCTGATCTTGCATTCACGCTCGAGAAATTTTCTGGCATCGTCGAGCCAGGCGTCTGAGAGAAACTCACAGCGATGCGGCAGCGTGAACATCCTTGCGATCTCCTGATGTCATCTTCATCTAAAGAAACCGGCCACGAGAACGCGACGTCGTCGTGGCCGGCATTCGATCCTATGCGCTACTGACTACGCGTGGCCGTGGCGCAGCAGCTTGCCCCGCGTCGCGCCGGTGCAGGTGTCCTCCGAGAACGTCTCCACGCCGTTGACGATGATCGAGCGGTAGCCCTTCGCGCGTTGCACCCGGCGCCATTCGCCACCCGGAAGGTCGTGGGTTACTTCGCCGATCCAGTCGGGCTCGATGTCGAGGCGCTTCAAGTCGTACACGACGACGTCGGCCGCCGCGCCCTCGCGCAGGATACCGCGATCGCGGAAGCCCGCCGCGTGCGCCGGCAGTGCCGACAATCGATAGTGCGCCTCTTCGAGCGTGACGCGATTCTCGTCGCGCACCATCCAGCGCAGGAAGTCGGTGGTGAAGGCGCCGCCGGTGAAGAACTTGGTATGCGCACCGCCGTCCGACACGCCCGGGAAGGTGAACCGCGAGTTGTTGATGATCTCGGCGTTGTACTCGGCGTTGAATTGCGGGATCGCCTGCAGGAACTCCGCCTTCAAGTCGGTGGCGAGCGACAGATCGATCATCACGTCCACCGGATTCCTGCCCTCTTCCTCGCCGATCTGGCCGAGCGACTTGCCGACGTACTTCTC
>DASQHV010000003.1:0-5430 GCA_035631915.1 Candidatus Acidiferrales bacterium
CAGGCCGCGATCCTCGCGGCCGAAAACCAGCGCAATCTTGTTCGAGCGGGAGAGCGCGTCGAGTTCCGCAGCCACCTGGCGGAGCGGCTCCGCATGGCCGCGGTAGCCACCGCGGCGGCTGGTGGTGCCGACGGAAATCGAGCAATCGGCCAGCGCCGATGCGAGGTCAGGATAGGTGCGGGCGTCGGCCAGGACGTCGCCGGCATGCACCGCCATCGCTACTGCCTCGCGACTCTTCGCCTGACCGCGCGGACCCGGCGCCACGAGCCGAAGATCGTCGAAGCCCATGTTCTTGAGCGCGCGCGCGGCGGCGCCGATATTGCCCGCCGACTGCGGCTTGAACAGCACGAATGCGAATTTTTCCGGCGCGCCCAAAGTTCGTTTCCTGTCGCGGCCACCATATCATGCCGCTACAATCGGCTCTGTAAGATCGCTAACTTGAAGGTCCGGCAGCCTTTGCGATGAAGATTATTTCGTTCGGCGACGTGCACATGGCGACGCGCAACCTCGAGCGGATGACCGAGGTAATGCGCGACTGCGACCTGGTTATCGTCTCGGGCGATATCACCAACTTCGGCGGCGTCGAAGATACTCGCAAGGTGCTGGACAACGTGCGGCGCGCGTGCCCGGCGGTACTCGCGGTGTCGGGGAATCTCGATCGGCGCGAAGTGATTCCCTTTCTCGAACAAGAGCAAATCGCGCTGCATGGCAAGGGCCGCGTCATCGACGGGGTTGGAATTTTCGGATGCGGCGGCTCGAACATCACGCCGTTTCACACCCCGACTGAACTTACCGAGGACGAAATCTACGCGACGCTTCGCGCCGGCTACGACGCGGTCCGCGACCAGCGGCCGCTGCTGATGATCTGTCATACGCCGCCGTTCGACACCAAGTGCGACCGCATCATGAGCGGCAAGCCGGTCGGCAGCACGGCGGCGCGCCGGTTTATCGAGGAAGTGAAGCCCGACGTCTGCATCTCGGGTCATATCCACGAATCGGCTGGCGTCGATCAGATCGGGCCGACGAAAATTTTCAATGCCGGTCCGTTCAAGGGCGGCGGCTACATAGTGGTGCGCTCGGAAGGCGGACGGCTGGACGCGAGGCTCGAATTTCTTTGACGTGCCGGCATTGTCGCGCGCCGATCAATCGCTCCGGATGTACGCCGGCAAAATCGCCAACGGCTGGCCGCTGGTGCTGCGCAACTCGTTCCGGCTACTGTGGCGCTTTCGCCCCGGACGCGCGGCGAAGTAGCGCTGAGTGATACGCGGGGGCGGAACCGGATCCGCACCCTGCAAGCGAAAGGAGAAATTTTCAGGATGACGGGTACCGACGGCGTTCGGATGAGGTTCGATCATGTCTCAATCGCGGTTAAGTCGATTGACCGCGCTTATGACTTCTTTGCGAAGTATTTTCCGATCCAGATGCGCAGCCCCAAGTCGCTCGACGAGCAGGTCAGCGGCTCGTTCTACTGGCAGGATTTCCACCTCGGCGGCTTCGTCGTCGAGTTGATCGAAGATCCGCCCGGCAAACCCGGCTTCGTCACCAAGTTTATCGAGCGGCACGGCGAGGGGATGCATCACCTGTCGATCGAGTGCGACAACCTGGACGCAATCGTGGCGAACCTGAAGGCCGGCGGCGTGCGCGTCGTCGACGAGCAGAAGTACGACTCAGGCTCGGCGACAGCGTTCATCTCCCCGCGCTCGGCGTTCGGCGCGCTGATCCAGTTCTGGCACACGCCCGATTGGGAGAAATCGCATCCCAAGCCAGCGCCCGACGGGCTGGCGAACTTCGATCACGTGTCGCTCGCGGTCAAGGACATCCGCGCCGCGTACAGCTTCTTCGAGCGCTACTTTCCGGGCACCAAGCTCGACCACGAGATTCACGTCAGCAACTCGGAAGGCAACTTTGCGCTGGGGCATATCGAGGTGGCGGGCTTCAAGCTCGAGTTCATCCAGAGCCCGCCGCAAAAGGTCGAGAACGACTTCGTCGGCAAATTTATCGAGCGCTACGGCGAGGGGATGCATCACATTTCGCTGGACCTGAAGGACTTCGATGGCGTCCGCGAACGCCTGAAGCGCGACGGTGTGCGGGTCGTCGATGAGAAGCGCAACTGGCGCGGTGAGCGGCAGTATTTCATCTCGCCGCAATCGGCGTTCGGGGTGCTGATCCAGGTCTGGGACGGATTGCCCTAGCGATGCGCGCGATCTTCTTCGACGCCGCGGGCACGCTCTTCGAGTCGCGCGAGCCGGTTGGCGCCGCTTACGCCCGTATCGCGCGGCAGTTCGGCCTTGATGCTCCCGCCAGCGCCGTCGACGCGAGCTTTCGCCGTGCTTTCGGCACCGCGCCGGGGCTTAGCTTCGGCCCGGGGCGCAGTCCTGCGGAGCTGCGGCGCCTCGAGCGTGAATGGTGGCGCGAGCGTGTGGCCGAGACCTTTGCGCGGCTGGGCAAATTTGCCGATTTCGACGCCTACTTCGACGCGTTGTTCGCCCATTTCGGGGATCCCGCCAACTGGATCGCCGACCTTGAAGCGGCGCCGACCCTGCGTCGTCTAAAGAATGATGGATTCAAACTCGGCGTGATCTCCAACTTCGACCATCGCCTGTACCGCATCCTGGACGGGCTCGACCTGACCGCTTATTTCGATTCGATAACGATCTCGTCCGAGGCGGGGTACGCCAAACCGCATCGCGGAGTGTTTGATTCCGCGTTGTCAGGTCTGGGCGTCGGCGTGCATGACGCGATGCACGTTGGCGACTCGGAGCATCTTGACCTTGCGGCCGCCGGAGCGCTGGGGATAGCGGCGGTGCTGATTGCCCGCACTGGTGAGCGCGGCGCCCCGGTTATCGAGGGGCGAACGGCGCGGATTTGCTCGCTTGCCACGGTGCCAGAGGTTGCGCAAATATTTGAGATCGCTTGACGCCATGGGCCGGGTTGTCCTTATCTATGGCCACCCTTTTTTCCGGGGAACAGGACGCGTGGGGTTTAGACAAATGAATGGTGTGCTTTTTTTGCGTCGCCTGACGGTGATGCTGTCGGCATTTTGCGCGCTCGCATCGGTCGCGAGCGTCGCTCACGCGCAGAGTATGGGAGAGCTGCAGAATGAGCTCGGCTCCCTCTCGGGCCAGATAGGCGCGGCCGAGAGCAACGAAGCAACCGCGAGCCAGGTGATCAACCGGCTCGACACCGCGGAAGGCACCTTCGCCAAGCTCACGTCGAGCGGCAAGGTCGACAAGGGCGCGCTGGTCCCGGCATTCCATCAGCTCGATTCGATGCTGGACCGGATGTACTCGGCCTATCGCAAGAAGAAGGACGATTGTATCGCCCAGATCGACAACGGCGGTCAGTGCGACTACGACCAGCCCGAACAGTTGGCGCTGCGCGCGCTCTACCCGCTGTCATGGTTGCGTTTCACCGCGGCGACGACCCTATTCGACGACAACGCCGAGCAATCCAAGAAACTGTTGAACCAGTCGATCGACGGGTTCACGGAAAGCACGCTGGCGATGCCCGATCCCAACCTGGTCCGTGAGAACACGCTGGGCCGCGCATACTGCGAGCGCGAACTTGGCAAGTACGATCATGCCGACTACGACCGCGCCATCGCCGACTTCAAGAAGATCATGGAAGACGGCAGCGGGACGCAGCAGTACAACGCCGCGCGCCAGGGACTCTCGACCACGTACATGAAGATGGGCAAGGCGGAGGATGCGGCCAAATACAGCGAGCAGGGCGGCGGCAAGACTGCCGGCGGCCAGATGCTCCAGTTGCAGACCCTGTTCAGCGCCGAGCGCGCGACCAGCGACCCCGCCAAGAAGGCGCAGTATCACAAGCAGATCATCGACGTGATGAAGTCGAAGGAGAACGACAAGGAAGGCTGGGCGATTGACGTGGCGGCGGCTTCGAAGTTTCCGCAAAACGTCGTCGAGGAGTTCGGCAACTCGAGCGATCCGTTCGAGAAGTGGCTGCTCGCAGCCGTGCTGCTGTCGCGGCACGACGAATCCAACGCGGCCAAGTACTACGTCGAAGCCGGCGCCACCGGGAAGTATCCCAAGGCTTACAAGTTCGCCGCCGACATCTACCTGCGCGAGAAACGCTACGACCTGGTCGAGTCGACGCTCGCCAAGATCGCCGGCGGTGGCGGTGGCGACGCGCAGTGGGCCGAGTACATGCGCTTCAGCCTCGCGCACAACCGCTGGGAGCAGAGCGGCTCCAAGGACGCCGCGCTCGAAAGCACCTGGGTGAAGGCCGCCAACGACTACCTGCAGAAGTACCCGTCGGGTGAGCACGGTGCGGAAATGCGCGTGCAGCTGGCCGACCTGCTGCAGAAGCAGGGCGATTTCGTCAAGGCAGCGCAACTGTACTCGGAGGTGAAGGGCGACCCAGAATTCACCTTCACCGCCAAGTTCAAGGCCGCGGAGTGCTACTACAAGCAGTTGCAGGGCGCCAGCAGTAAGGACAGCAAGGGCCCCAAGGTGGACACCGCGGCGCTCAGGAAGTCGGCGGTCGACAATCTGAACGAAGCGATCAAGATGGCGCCCGAGGCCGAGCGCACCGCGCCCGGTCCCGCCAAGAAAGCGGTTCATCAGATTCGCGGCGAGGCGATTTTCATGCTTGCCTCGATCCTGGAAGAGGACCCGACGAAAGTTGACTATCCGCAGGTCGCGTCGCTGCTCGGCGGTTACGAGTCGCAGTACCCGAGCATGAGCGCGAAGTTCCAGGACATCAGTGAGTGGCGCATCACGGCGCTGGACCACATGGGCAAGTTCGACGAGGTCAACACCGACGTCGCGGCAATGGTCGAGCGCAGCAAGGGCAATACCACCAAGGCCGATTTCATCAAGACTCTCGGGATCGACTTCTGGAAGGCCGCGAAGGAAGCCCAGGCCGCCGGCGACCAGAAAGCTTACCTGGCCAATGCGAAACTGACGGCGACCGCATACAGCTTCTTCGCCGACATGGTCTCCTCGGGCAAAATCCCGGTCAAGAACCTGACCGGCACGCTGTCGATCTACGCGCAGGCGCTCCAGGCCACCGGCCAGGAGGAGAAGGCGGACACCATCTTCCAACAGGTCGTGAAGGCCGATCCGGCGTCGCCCGACGCGAACGCGGGCCTCGCTCGAATCGCGCAATCGAAGAAGAACTGGAAAGACGCCGTCACGCTGTGGACCACGGTTGAGAATACCGCGGCCGAGTCCGACAACCTGTGGTACGACGCCAAGTACAATATCGCCGTCGTCTACAACGAGCAGGGCAACCTGCAGGGTGCGTGCAGCAAGCTGGCGCAGACCCGCGCCGAGCATCCGACGCTGGGCTCGAAGGAAATGAAGGCGCAGTGGGACGCGCTGCAGCGCAAGCTCTGCCTGGATCATAAGTAGGTGCACAAGCAGGCGCGGCGGAAGTGCTGAAAAAGATTCATCACGTCGGCGTGGT
>DASQHV010000004.1:0-1779 GCA_035631915.1 Candidatus Acidiferrales bacterium
TGAAGCAGGTGCTCGCGCGCCTGCAGCGTCATTACAACAGCACTGACTCGTTCGAGGCGAAGTTCGACGAGGAGATTTCAACCGTCGGCGCGCCCAAACGGCAACGCGCCGGCACCGTATCATTTCGCAAGCCGGGGCGGATGCGATGGGAATTCAAAGCGCCGGAAGCGCAAACGATTGTCAGCGACGGCGAGACGCTCTACAGCTTCGACCCCGACCTCAATCAGGTGGTGCAAACGCCGCTTAAGCAGGCGCTGAAATCGAGCAGCGCGACGTCGTTTCTGCTCGGGATGGGCAATATCGATCGCGATTTCAAGGCGTCGTTCGCCAATACAAAGCCGCAGGACGGGCTGATTCAGTTGGTCCTCGACGCGAAGGCGGGCGGCTACAACGTTCAGATCGGTCTCGAACCGAAGACCTACAACCTGGTGACGCTGCGGCTCACGGACCAGCTCGGCGATGTAACGGTCGTGAAGTTCAAGGACATCCAGAACAACATCGCGCTGCCCTCGGCGATGTTCGCGTTCAAGGCTCCCGACGGCGCCGACGTCGTGAACGCGCCAGTGACGCCCTGACGGGGTTGATCGTCCCGGCATTGATTGCCTCGCCAGTTGACGACGAGTATTTTTAGTAGCCCCGTTACGTTTCCGATCGCGCAATGGAAAAAGTTCATCTACTCACGCTTGGATGCCCGAAGAATCTAGCCGACAGCGAACTGATGCTGGGCGCGCTGACTTCGGCGGGATTTGAGATCACGCTCGATCCCGAAGAGGCGCAGGTGCTGCTGGTCAACACGTGCGCGTTTATCGAGGCGGCGAAGAAGGAATCGATCGAGGCGATTCTGGAAGCGGCGGAGGTGAAGCGCCGCGGAGCGGGCAAGCGGCTGGTAGTCGCGGGATGCCTGTCGCAGCGCTACGCCACGGAGCTGGCCGAGTCGATGCCCGAGGTGGACGTGTTCGTCGGCACCGGCAATTTTCTCGACCTGCCGGAGCTGCTCCGACGCACCGAGTCGCCCGAGACGCGGCCGATTCCGTATGCCGGCGCGGCGCATCTGCTGCCGTCTGCGCAAATCGCTCGCGTCAAGACCGGCGATTTTTTCACCTCGTATCTGAAGATTTCTGAGGGCTGCAATCACAAGTGCGCGTTCTGCATCATCCCGAAGATTCGCGGCCTGCATGAGAGCCGGCCGCTCGCAGACCTGGTGGCCGAAGCGCGCAGCCTGGCCGCGGGCGGGGTGCGCGAGATCAACCTGATCGCGCAGGACTTGACCGCCTATGGACGCGATCTAGCCGAGCCGGCGTCGCTCGCGGCGCTGCTGCACGCACTGTCGGGGGTCGAGGACCTGCACTGGATCCGCCTGCTCTACTGCTATCCGAACTTCGTGACGGCCGAGCTGCTCGACGCAGTGGCCGAGCTGCCCAAGGTCGTCAAATATATCGACATGCCGCTGCAGCACGCAGACGACGCGATGCTCCGAGCGATGCGCCGCGAGCGCTCCGGCGACGCGCTGCGCAAGCTGCTCGACCGTATTCGCGCGCGGATTCCGGGCGTCGTGCTGCGCACGTCGTTCATCGTGGGATTTCCCGGCGAGACCGACGCCGCGTTCGAGCGCCTGAGGGAGTTCGTGCGCGAGCAGGAATTCGATCGGGTCGGCGTGTTCACCTATTCGCGCGAGGAAAATACCAGCGCTTACGAGATGCCCGGCCATCTGCCGGAGCGCGTCAAGCGTTCGCGGCGCGCCGAGCTGATGACGCTGCAATCGGAAATTTCGCTCAACAA
>DASQHV010000005.1:0-4363 GCA_035631915.1 Candidatus Acidiferrales bacterium
GTAATCGCGCTTGCGCCGTGGCGGATGTGCGGAACGTTCGCGGCCTTGAGCCTCAGCACCAGCCGCGCCGAAACCTCGTTCAGCCGGCTTGCTCCGGGCGCACCCGTGACGTTCGACGGCTTGGCGGTAACCGCGATGGTCGCGCGGAACAAGATGGGCGGCACGGGCGATCGTGTCCGCGTGCGCGCGCTTATCGATCCAATCGATCCGATTGAGTATCTCACTGAGAATCAAACTGAGTATTCAACTGACTATTCGACTTTTGTCCCAACGACTGCTCCGACCGCTCGCGCCGGACGCCGCGGATGGCGCATCTAGCACGGTGTCACGATGGCTCGCATCGCGTGCATACTCGTCGCCGATTTTTCCATCGCGGCGCTGGTGCGCTCGAATCCCGCGCTCGAGGGCAGCGTGTTCGCCATCGGCCGCAGCCTGGCGCCGCACGCCGAGCTCGACGCTGTCTCATCGCGCGCGCGTGAACTTGGGATTCGCCCCGGGATGACGATCGCGCAGGCGCGCGCCGTTTCCTCCGCCCTGACCGTGATCCATCGCTCGCCCGCCGCCGAAAGCTCGGCGCATTCCGCACTGCTGGACGCGGCCGAATCCGTTTCGCCGGTCGTCGAGTCGGGCAGTGCGGGATGCGTGTGGCTCGACCTCGCGGGCCTGGGCCGCATCTACCGCACTGAGGAAGAAGTTGCCGCCGAGGTCATGCGATGCGTGCGCAAGGTCGGTCTGGAGCCGGCGCTCGGAATCGCCGCCAACAAAGAGCTGGCGCATCTGGCGGCGCGATGCGGCGGCGTGCGCGTGATCGATGCGGGGCGCGAGCGCGAGTTCCTCAACTGGCTGCCGCTCGACATGCTCGAATTGGGAAAATCCGATCGCGGCGACGACCTTGAGACGACGCTCGCCCGCTGGGGGATGCGCCGGCTGGGAGACCTCGCGCGGCTCAGTCCCGACGCGGTCGGCACGCGCCTGGGCCGCCGCGGCGTCGAGTTGGTACGCTTGGCGCGCGGCGGAAGTCATGCGCCGCTTGTGCCGCGCCGCCGCGCCGAAGTGTTCACCGAAACCGTCGAGCTCGACTACGGTATCGAGACTTTGGAGCCGCTGGGATTCGTGATGCGCGCGATGCTCGAGCGGCTCGTCGGGCGCCTTGGGTTGCGCGGGCTGGTCGCCGGCGACATAACGCTCGCGCTCGGCATGAGCGGGCATCGCAGTTTCAGCCGCCGCGTCGAAGTGGCGGCGCCGTCTAACGACGTGCGCGCGATCCTCACGCTCATCAGTTTGAGCCTGGAAGCTGCGCCGCCCGACGCGGCGATCGAATCGATTCGAATCGACACCGCGCCGCGCGTGCCCCGCCCCGCGCAGAGCGACATGTTCATGCCGCCGAGTCCCGCGCCGGACAAATTGCAGACCACGATCGCGCGCTTGGCGGCGCTGTGCGGACCCGGCAACGTCGGCGCGCTGTGCGTCGAGAATTCGCATCGACCCGAAGCGATGCGCCTGGATTCGTTCGCGCCGCCGGCGCCGCATCCGGCCGAGGATGCGCCGGCGAAAACCGTGACGCAGCTGGTGATCCGCGCGATTCGTCCGGCGCGCGAGATCGAAGTGATGTGCTCGCGGGAGATCCCGGAGTTCGTGCGCGGTGACAATCTTGGCGCGCGCGTCATTTCGATCGCCGGCCCGTGGCGCCGCGACGGTGAATGGTGGCGCAACGGCGTCGAGGCCGTCGAACCCGAGACCGTTGCGCTCTCCAGCAACGGGAATGGCCCCGCGCGACGTGGCCTGACCCGACACGACGGCGCGATGTTCGGACTTCATCCGCGCGAAGTGTCCGCGCAAAACCTGAAGGCGTTGTCCGCGCCGCTCCCCGTCGTCTCCGCGTCGTTTCTTCCCTTGGGAGAGGCGGATGCGCACCCGGCGCAAGCAGAGAACTCGACGAATGGCGTCATGCACCCCGGCGCGGAAACGAAATGCGGATTCGTCCGCGACTACTACGAACTCGCGCTCGAAGACGGCGGCGTTTACCGCGTCTTTCGCGATCTGATTTCGGATAAATGGTTTCTCGATGGCGCCTACGACTGAAATTGAATCGAAAGGGAATACGGCGATGGAAAATTGGAAGGGCGTGGTAGTTGCGGAAAGTTTTGACGACCCGACGATCATCAACCGCTACGACGTCGAGCGGGTGCTGGTCTCGCCGCTCTTCGAATGGCCGCCGTTCAAGGGTGCGAAGCCGGTGGTCGGGCGCTGGCATCTCTATTGTCTGCGCTGCGCCGAGGAGGACCTCAGCCGCTTCCAGCGCCATCTTCACTCCGGCTGGTACGCGCATTTCTGGAAGGATCAAAAGCTTGCGGTGCTGTTCAGCGACGCGCGCTTCGATCTGTCGCTCAAGGATCGCACGACCTGGCGCCGCGCGATCGAGCACGGCCGCCGGCACGACATCCCGGAGCGGCAGTTGGACTTCAAGGAAATCTAGCGGCGGCGAATCGGCGAATCACGCATGGCCTCCGACTATATCGAGTTGCGCGCGCGCAGCGCGTTCAGTTTTCTCGAAGGCGCGACCACGCCCGAGGACCTGGCGACGCGCGCGGCGGAGCTCGGCTACAGCGCGCTGGCGTTGGGCGATCGCGACGGCGTCTACGGTGCGCCGCGATTTTTCCAGGCCGCCAAGACCGCCGGCATCCGTCAAATCGTCGGCGCCGAGCTGACCCTCGACGACGGCTCGCGCCTTTACGTTCTCGCTCCCGATCGAGCGCGCTACAAAAATCTGTGCCGGATGATCACTGACGCGAAGATGCGCGTGCTCAACCCGGGCGCGCTCGCGCGCGACGGCAGCGCCGCGGCGCCGGTCTATCCGGCCAAGGGTGAGTCCCGAATCACGCTCGACGAGCTCGAGCGCCATGCCAGCGGTCTTATCTGTCTTGCGGGCGGCGCGATGAGTCCGTTGTCGCGGATGCTCGTGCGCGGCCACGATCCGTGCGCGCTCGCCGGGTGCCTGCGCGGAATTTTCGGCGCGCAGAATTTTTACATCGATTTGCAGCGCCATCTCGATCCCGGCGAGGAGCGGCTGAATCGCAAGCTCGCCGCACTTGCGACCGCATCGAACATTCCCGTCGTCGCCACCAACGACGTCTGCCACGGCGGCGCCGACCGCCAGCTGCTCGACGTGGTGAGCTGCATCCGCCTGAAGACCACGCTCGAGGAGGCGGGCCGCGCGCTCTGGGTCAACAATCAGCGTCATCTGAAATCGCCCGCCGAGATGGCGGCGCTGTTCCGCGATCTGCCCGCCGCCGTCGCCGCCTCGCGCGCCATCGCCGAGCGCTGCACCTTTCAGCTCTGCGACATGGGCTACCGTTTTCCGGACTACCCGCTGCCGCCCGGGGAAACGCCGGACAGCTACCTGCGGATTCTCACCTATGCCGGCGCGCGCGAGCGTTGGCGCAACGCGATCGACGATCGCACCCGCCGTCAACTCGAGCACGAGCTGGAAATCATCGCGCGGCTCAAGCTCGCCGGCTACTTCCTCATCGTCTGGGACATCGTGCAGTTCTGCCGCGAAAATCGAATCATGGTGCAAGGGCGCGGCTCCGCAGCGAACAGCGCGGTCTGCTACGCGCTCGGCATCACCGCGATCGACGCCGTCAAAATGGAGCTGCTGTTCGAGCGCTTTCTTTCCGAGGAGCGCGGCGAATGGCCCGATATCGATCTTGATTTGCCCAGCGGCGACCAGCGCGAGAAGGCCATCCAATACGTCTACCGGCGCTACGGGGAACGCGGCGCGGCCATGACCGCGAACGTGATCACTTATCGCACGCGGAGCGCCGTGCGCGAGGTCGGCAAGGCGCTCGGCTTCTCGCCCGACCAGGTCGACCGACTCGCCAAACTCAACCAGGCGTATGAGTTCCGCGATCATCACGACGACATCGTGGCGCTGCTGAAGCGCGGCGGCGTCGACGCGGAGGCGCCGCGAATCAGGATGCTGGTCGACCTGGTGCGCAAGATTCAGAGCGTCCCGCGCCATCTCGGGCAGCATAGCGGTGGCATGGTGATCGCCGCGCAGCCGCTGGACGAGATCGTTCCGCTGGAGCCGGCCGCGATGCCCGGCCGGGTCGTGATTCAGTGGGACAAGGACGATTGCGCCGATCTCGGGATCGTCAAAATCGATTTGCTCGGGCTTGGCATGTTGGCGGCGCTGGAGCAGGCGATTCCGATGATTCGCGCGCACGAAGGCGTCGAGATCGATCTCGCGCAGCTGCCGCCCGACGATCCCGGCGTGTATGCGATGCTCCGGCGCGCCGACACGGTGGGAGTTTTCCAGGTCGAAAGCCGCGCGCAGATGGCGACGCTGCCGCGCATGAAGCCG
>DASQHV010000006.1:0-2044 GCA_035631915.1 Candidatus Acidiferrales bacterium
CTCCAGCCGCATCCCGAGCGAGAGGCCCATGTCGGCCAGCACTTCCTTGATCTCGTTGAGCGACTTGCGCCCGAAATTTTTGATCTTGAGCATGTCCTGCTCGGTGCGCTGGACCAGCTCGCCGATATACTTGATGTCGGCATTCTGGAGTCCGTTGAACGCGCGCACGGAAATCGGCAGCCCTTCGACCGGCCGATAGAGCAGCTCGCTGAGCGACGGACGCGCATCGGCGCCATCGACCGCGCCGGCCGGGGTCTCGGCTTCTTCCTCGACGCCCGCGAAAATCGTCATCTGATCGCGCATCACGCGCGCCGCATAGGTCAGCGCCTCGCGCGGGTTGATCGAGCCGTCGGTCCAAATCTCGAGCGCCAAGCGATCGTAGTCGGTGCGCTGCCCGACGCGCGCGTTAGTCACGGTGAAATTCACTTTGCGAATCGGAGAGAAGATCGCGTCGAGGCGGATCGTTCCGATCGGCTCCTCTTCGTCGGTGCGCTCGCCGGGAACGTAGCCACGGCCGCGCTTGATGACCAGCTCCATGTCCAGGTCGGCTCCCTTGTCGAGCGAGGCGATATGCTTGTCGGGCGTCAGGATTTCCAGGCTGGGGCCGCCGGTGATGTCGCGCGCGGTCACTTGCGCCTCGCCCTTGACCTTCAGCGTCGCGGTAATCTGCTCGCCCTCGTGCAGCCGGAGCCGGATTTCCTTGAGGTTGAGGACGACGTCGGTGACGTCTTCCTTGACGCCGGCCAGGGT
Source organism: Candidatus Acidiferrales bacterium (assembly GCA_035631915.1). Taxonomy (GTDB): domain Bacteria; phylum Desulfobacterota; class Binatia; order Binatales; family Binataceae; genus Binatus. The sequence continues at coordinate 751 of DASQHV010000006.1, forward strand.
CGAGAACTCGTGCAGCACGTTCTTGATCCTGACCGCGGTGATCGCGTAGCCGGGCAGCGTCGAGAGCAGGATGCGCCGCAGCGCGTTGCCCACGGTGATGCCGAAGCCGCGCTCGAGCGGTTCCGCGGAAAATTTGCCGTAAGAAGGAGTCAGCTCCTTCTCGTCGAATTCGACAACTTTGGGTTTGATCAGATCTCGCCAGTCATTCTGCATAGTCTACGCTCTTTTTTCCGATGGATTTTCTCGCGCCCACACGGGTCCACCGCGGACCGGGACGCCAATCGGTTTGCCTCCGCTCTACCTGGAATAATGCTCGACGATCAGTTTTTCGCTAATCGGCATCGTGAGTTCGGCGCGCGCCGGCAAGGCCCGGAGCGAACCGCGAAACTGTTCCCGTTCCAGCGCCATCCACGGCGGAACACCGCGGCGCTGCGCCATCTCGATCGCCTCGACGATCACCTTCTTGGTGCGGCTCGCCTCGGCCACGCTGATAACGTCGCCCACCTCGACCATCGTCGAGGGAATCGTGACCTTCCTGCCGTTCACCTGGATATGCCCGTGACGGACGACCTGGCGCGCCTGCGCCAGCGAGCTCGCGAAGCCGAGCCGGTAAACGATATTGTCCAGGCGCCGTTCGAGTAGCACCAGCAAGTTCTCGCCGGTGATGCCGTCCATTCGCTCGGCCGCTTTGAAGTAGGCGGCGAACTGCGTTTCCATCAATCCGTAAATGCGCTTGACCTTCTGCTTCTCGCGCAAGCGGATCGCAAACTCGGAAAAACGCGTGCGCGCCTGGCCGTGCGCGCCGGGCGGATAGTTGCGCCGCTCGATCGCGCACTTGTCGCTGTAGCATCGCTCTCCCTTGAGGAAGAGCTTCAGTCCTTCGCGCCGGCAGAGCCGGCATACCGGACCCAGATTTCTTGCCATATCGTTCTACGCCTTCATCTTTCGCCGACGGTCGTCGCCCGCGCGCTCAAACTCTGCGCCGCTTTGGCGGACGGCATCCGTTGTGCGGAATCGGCGTGACGTCCTTGATCGAAATCACTCCGAGTCCCGCGGCCTGCAGCGCGCGCACCGCCGATTCGCGGCCGCCGCCGGGACCCTTGACGTGAACCACCACCGCGCGCATCCCGACTTCCGAACATTTGCGCGCACACGCTTCCGCCGCCATCTGCGCGGCGTACGGCGTGCCCTTGCGCGAGCCCTTGAAGCCGACCGACCCGGCGCTCGACCACGCGATCACGGTGCCCTGCTGATCGGTGATCGTCACGATCGTGTTGTTGAACGTCGCATGCAC
>DASQHV010000007.1:0-4706 GCA_035631915.1 Candidatus Acidiferrales bacterium
GACTTCGAACCAATCGATCTTGCGGGCTGCTTCGCAGTTGGGGTCGAGGACCTGAGCGTAGTGCGGGCGTCTCAGGCCAACGCCGAAACCCAGGAACGGAAAGTCAGCCCGCTTCATCACTAACTGCGCCGGTGGTGTCTAGATCGAGCGCCCGTGACGTGGGCGCGCCGGCATCGCGGCCGGCGCGCCAGATTCGCGACGCTGCGTGCTCGACGCGCCTATTCCTTCTTCGCGCTGGTGTCGGGCTTGCCGCCGGCCGCAACGCACTCCTTGTTGCCGGGAGTCATCACGTAGCCTTTGCCCTTGCATGCGTTCTGACCCTTGCAATCGCTTTGCGCGCTCTTGCACGCGCTCTGGCCCTTGCAGGAGTTGCCGCCGATGCATTTTACCTGCGCCGGCGCCCCGCTCGAACTATCAGCCGCGAAAACGCTGCTGCCCATGAATGAGAGCGCAACTGCTGCGGCCAGTACTGCCCCCGAAACTTTCGCCTTGTTCATTTCGACTGCTCTCCTTTTCGTTCTGCTCCCGGCCTTCGCCGGGCACCCTGTGAATTGCTGTCGCCGCGATCTTCCGGCGATCCCGCCGAACCTACTACAGCGCCATCGTGGTGTCTAAACGCTTGCGCCGATGCGTTCGTTCCCGCGCATAGCAGAGATCGAAGCTGCGAGACGAACCGTTTCACTCTCGCGCGCGCAGCGAGATTGAAAAATCGTCGCTTTGCGGGAACATTTTCCATCTGTACGAGATTTTAATGATACGGGATGCTATGTTTCTAAACTTCGCATATGGCGGACAAAGGCGGCACCGGCGCGGAGCGGCGCAAGCGATTCGAGGAGGAGGCGATTCCGCACCTCGACGCGCTCTACACGATGGCGGTGCGGCTGGCCCGCAACGCCGACGACGCCAACGACTTGCTGCAGGAGACGGTGCTGCGCGCCTACCGCTTCTTCCATCAGTTCGAGACCGGCACCAACTGCCGCGCGTGGATGCTCACGATACTGTTCAACAACTTCCGCAACGGCTACCGCAAGTCGGCACGCGAGCAGCCGGCGGCGTCGGCAGCGGCATTCGAGCGCACTCTGGAGAGCGAGAGCATGCGAGTCGAGCCGGGGCAGTCGAATCCCGAAGACATACTCTCCGGGCGCGGGATGGAGGGCGAAGTCGAATCCGCGCTGGATAAATTGCCCGAGGAGTTCCGCGAGGCAATAATGCTCGTGGACGTCGAGGAACTGAGTTACCAGGAGGTGGCGGGGGTTCTTGACATACCGATCGGTACGGTGAAGTCGCGGGTTTCGCGCGGACGTGCGATACTACGCGAGGCGTTGGCGCGTTTCGCGAAGGAACGCGGCATAATACGGTCTTGACTCCGGGAGAGCATGCAGCCTAATCGACACTCCAAGTGCTGCTTGCAAAGCCCGCTGCGGGGGGAGTCTGACCGCCGGTCGGAGTGAAGCGAGCCGAGCACAATAGCGTGGACTGCAGCACTTACATCGAGAAATATCTCGCCGCCCAGGTGGACGGAGAATTGAGCGCTGAGGAGTTGCGCGAGGCCGAGGAGCATCTCGCGGGATGCGCCGAATGCCGCGCTCGATTCGCAGAGGAGCGCGCCGTGAAGTCGCTGCTGCGCGAACGGGCGCAGATGCTGCGGACGCCGGCGATGGTCCGCGGCTCGATCCTTGCCGCGCTGGACGCCGCTGACAATGCCGAACGTCGTCGCAGCGTCGAGGCCGATGCGCAACGTCCCACGCGCTCCGGCGTCGCCGTGTTGCGACGCGCCCGATATTGGGTTCCCACCGCTCTTGCCGCGGCCGCGGTGTTTGCATTCGTGATGCTGCGCGGCGGCGGCACGCCGGCGCACGCGATCCCGGCGTTCGACGTCGCGATCGAGAACTACGAACATTTCGTCGATCACTTCGAGCCCAACGTGCCGTCCGATTCGCCGGCCAACATCTCGGACGCCTACATGGATCACAAGCTGCCGGGCTTTTTGTGGAATTTTCAGCCGAGCGGCTACAAGCTGATCGGCGGACGCCTTGACCATCTCGCCGACGGCACACCGGTCTCGTACACGTTCTACCGCGGCGAATCGGGCACCATCTTGTGCGTCTACATGAAGTCGCACGGGTTGGAGCCCCCGCAGGGCGCAACTCGCGAACTCGGCGGCCACAGCTACTACGTTTACCGCGGCTACAGCATTTGCCTGAGCTACCCGCGCGGCGACTTCATCTGCGTGCTAATTTCGCGCCGCTCGATGAATCAGTTCGTACAGGACATCGTCGCGTCCGAGTACTGAGCGCCCTGCTTCATCGCCTCTCCCTGACAGGGAGAGGCCGCGCCAGTCTTCGAAGCGCGGGTGAGGGTCGTCATTCCGAAGTCGCAGCACATCGGAACCGGAACGCGCGGGAGATCGCGCGCCGGGATCCTTCGACTACGGCGTGTCACAGACACACGCCTCCACTCAGAATGACACGGAGGGGATGAGCTTCGAAGCCGCGCCGCGGCGTTAGCGGCGGTCGGCCTTCAGGCCATCTTCATTGGCCAGGAACAGATGCAGTTGCGCGGGGCCGTTGTTGCGCGGGATCTCGACCGGGTACTTGCCGGTGAAGCAGGCGTCGCAGAATCCATCGCGGCCCGCGCCGTTGAACGAGTACAGCCCGTCCCAACTCAGGTAGGCGAGCGAGTCGGCGGTGATGTAGCGGCGAATCTCGTCGACCGAATGCGACGACGCCAGCAGCTCTTCGCGGGTCGGCGTGTCGATTCCGTAAAAGCACGAGTCGGTGGTTGGCGGCGCGGCGATGCGCATGTGGACTTCGCGCGCACCCGCCTGCCGCAGCATCGGGATGACTTTCCGGAGCGTCGTACCGCGCACCAGCGAGTCCTCGATCAGCACGATCCTTTTGCCGCGCAGCAATTCGGCGATCGGATTGAACTTGATCTTCACGCCGAAGTGGCGAATCGATTCGCGCGGTTCGATAAACGTGCGGCCGACGTAGTGGCTGCGCACCAGTCCCATCTCGAACGGGATTCCCGATTCCTCGGCAAAGCCCAGCGCCGCCGGCGTGCCCGAGTCGGGCACCGGCACCACGATATCGGCCTCGGCCGGGCTTTCGCGCGCCAGCGCCCGCCCCTGCTGCTTGCGCACCTGGTAGACGTTGCGTCCGTAAACCTGGCTGTCGGGACGGGAAAAATAAACGTACTCGAAGATGCAGCGGCGGGTCGGCGCGTGGGCAAACGGACTCATCGTGCGCATCCCGTCTTCGTCGACAACAATCATCTCGCCCGGATCGATCTCGCGAACGTATTCGGCGCGCACCAGGTCGAGCGCACAGGTCTCGGACGCCACGATGGTCGCGTTGTTGAGCCGGCCCAGCACCAGCGGCCTGAACCCGTGCGGATCGCGCACCGCGATCAGCGAATTTTCCGTCAGCACCACCAGCGAGTACGCGCCGCGGACTTGCGCCAGCGCTTCCGCGACGCGCTCCGGCAACGTCGGCGCGTGCGACGCGGCGATCAGATGAATCATCACCTCGCTGTCCGACGACGACTGAAAAATCGAGCCGTTCGACTCGAGCCGCTCGCGCAGTTCCTGGAAGTTCACCAGGTTGCCGTTGTGCGCGAGCGCCAGCCCGCCGCGCGCATACTCGACCACCAGCGGCTGGCAGTTGTTGATGGTGGTTGAGCCGGTGGTCGAGTAGCGGTTGTGCCCGATTGCGCTGGTGCCTTCGAGCCGCGCGATGATCGTGCTGTTGAAGACGTCGGCGACCAGGCCCATCCCGCGATGCGCGATGAGCGACTTGCCGTTGGACGAGACGATGCCCGCCGACTCCTGCCCGCGATGCTGCTGCGCGTAGAGACCCAGGTAAGCGAGGTTGGCAGCCTCCGGGTGCTGGTACACGCCGAACACGCCGCACTCCTCGTGGAACGCGTCGAGCGGCGATTCCTCGACCGCCAGGACCGAGTCTCGATCAGTCACCGCGCAGCCTCCTTGGGATCGCGTCGTCGTAAATCTGCTTCAACTCGCCAACGTCCTCGTCGAGCACCGGCGCGAGCTTTAGCCTGCCCACATCGGTGACGTGCCCGATCAATTCGAGTCGCAGGCCGCGTGCGGCAAACATTCGCTCGACCGCCGCCTCGTCGCCCTGGGCGATCGACAAAACCACCGTCGATGCGCCTTCGCCAAACAATTGTTCGGCGCCGACGAGCTTTGCGCGTTCGCCATCGATTTCGGCGCCCAGCGCTGCGTCGGGATTGAAGCAGGATTCAGCGATTGCCACCGCGAGTCCGCCCTCGGATACGTCGTGAGCCGATCTTATCAACCCGCGTTCCGCCCCTTCAACCAGCCCCTCGAGCAGCGCCCTCTCGCGCGCAAGATCGATCGCACCAAGCTGGCCGGCGTCGATTCCGAACGTCGCCGCGTATTCGCTGGCGGCCAGCGACGGCGCCGCGGTGCGGACCAATGCGATCGCGTCGCCGGCGTGCTTGAAGGTTTGCGTGATGCGCCGCGAGACGTCGTCGAAAGTGCCAAGCACCGCGATCGTCGGCGTCGGCGGAATGGCGCGCCCCTCGGTCTCGTTGTAGAAGCTCACGTTCCCGCTCACGACCGGCGTGCCGAACGCAGTCGCCGCGTCGCGCAGTCCTTCGACGCCGCGGATAAACTGCCACATCACTTCGGGCCGTTCGGGATTTCCGTAGTTGAGGCAATTCGT
>DASQHV010000008.1:0-3237 GCA_035631915.1 Candidatus Acidiferrales bacterium
TGACCGAAAAATCAATCAAAGTGCTGCTGATAGAGGACAATCCGCTCGACGCACGGTTGATTGAGGTTGAGCTGAATGAAAGTGGCGTCGCCAAGAACCTGATTCGCACGGTGCCGACGCTGTCGGAAGCGTTGACCGCGCTGGCGGCGGACAGCTTCGACGTCCTGTTGACCGACCTGTCGCTGCCCGACGCCGACCCGGCGGAAACGCTCGAACGCGTCACCGGGGCGGCCTCGCGGACTCCGATCGTCGTGCTAACCGGCTTGGATGACGAGGAATTCGGCCGGGCCGCGCTCAAGCTGGGCGCGCAGGACTACCTGGTGAAGGGTCAGTTCGACGCCCGCCTGCTCGGCCGCTCCATCGGATATGCGATCGAACGCAAGCGCATCGAAATCGAGCTGGCGGCGGCGCGCGATGCGGCGGTCGAGGCCTCCAACCACAAGTCCGAGTTCCTGGCCAATATCAGCCACGAAATTCGGACGCCGATGAACGCAATAGTCGGAATGACGGAGCTGTTGTTCGACACTGAGCTGAGCTCCGAGCAGCGCGAATTTGTCGGCACCGTGCGCAGCAGCGGACAGGCGTTGCTGGCGATTCTCGACGACATACTGGATTTCACCAAGATCGCGTCCGGCAAGCTCGACCTGAACGAGGCGCTGTTCAACCCGGCGCAGGTGGTCGAGGGTGTGATCGAGCTGTTGGGCGAGTCCAGCCACACGACCGGAGTGCGGCTCATTTCGTTCGTTGACGGCGCGGTGCCGGTCGGCGCGGTGGGCGACGCGGGGCGTCTCAGGCAGGTGCTGATCAACCTGGTCGGCAATGCACTGAAATTCACCGAGCGGGGCGAGGTTGCGGTGCTGGCGCGCGCCGAGAGCGAAACGCACGACGAAATCAAGCTTCATTTTACCGTCAACGACACCGGCCCGGGAGTCCGTCCTGAAATGCTCCCCCAACTGTTCGAACCCGTGCATGAATCCAGCCAGCCGGCCGACCAGCGGCGTAGCGGAATCGGGCTTGGGCTGACGCTCTCGGCGCGGCTGGTCGAGATGATGGGTGGCAAGATCGGCGTCGAGAGCGCACTCGGCGACGGGTCATCGTTTTGGTTCAGTGCGCGGTTCCGCAAGCCGCCGGGCGGGCTGATGACGCAGCAGCAAAGGTACGCGGCGCTGGCGGGGATGCGCGCGCTGATCGTCAGCACCGATGCGGGAGTGGCGCAGTGGCTGCGTCGTCAAATTGCGGCATGGGGGCTCGACTGCGGAAACGCGATCTCCGGCGCTGAGGCGGCCGATGCCGTCGCCCGCGCGCGCTCGGCCGGCGAGGGCTACGACTTCGCCGTGCTGGATCTCCCGTTGGCTGGGGTCGACAGCTTCGAGCTGGCCCGATCGATCCGCGGCGATTCGAAGCAGCCGACACCGAGGCTCTATGCGATTCACGAATTCGGCAAGCGGCCGGACGAAGTCGCGCTGCGCGCCGCCGGGTTCTTCGCGTGGACCACGAAGCCGGTGCGTCAGTCGGTGCTGTTCGACCATTTTGTCGACGCCGCAGCGCCGGCCGGCGAGAAACGTTCTCTGCCGCCGCAGGAGCCAGAGGCCGGAACCAGCGCTTTCTCCACCACGGTCCCGGAGGAGGTCCGCAAGCGTACCCGTATCCTGCTGGCCGAGGATCATCGCGTCGATCAGCGCGTGCTGGAGAAGATGCTCGAGCGTCTGGGATACCGCGTCGACGTCGTGCGCAACGGACGCGAAGCCGTGGACGCCATCCGCCATACCGACTACGGCGTGGTGTTGATGGACTGCCAGATGCCGGAACTGGACGGTTACGGCGCGACGCGCGAGATTCGATACGAGTTCCGTGGCATGCGCCCGATCGTGATTGTCGGCATCACCGCGAGTGCGCTGCGCGGCGATCGTCAGAAATGCCTCGACGCGGGGATGGATGACTACCTGAGCAAGCCGGTGCGGCCCGAGGAACTTGAGTCGATGCTGGCGCGATGGCTTGCGCCCGGGCACGGCGGCGACTCCAAACGCAGCGCCGCCGACGCGATACCGCGTGAACCGGCGACCGACACGGCTGCGCTCGCGCGCCTGGCGGAAATTGCTCCCCCGGGATCGAACTTCATGGCCGAAATAATCGACGCCTTCCTGGGCGACTTGACCAAGCGGCTTGGCGCCGTCGAACAGCAGATGAGTGTCCGGGACACCGCCGGGATTGCGGCGACGGGACATTCGCTCAAGGGCAGCTGCAGTCATTTCGGGGCGCGGCGGCTGATGCAACTGTGCGTCGAGCTGGAGGATATCGCGCGCTCAGGAAAAACCGACGGACTCAGGGCCGCGGTCGATTCGGTGGTCGCCGAGTCCGAACGGGTTCGCACCGAGTTGCAGGAACACAGAAATACTCAGGCCAGCACCGTCGTCGCCCAAGCTCAAGCACAGTAAGCCAGGCTCGGGGCGCGAGTCGCCGGTTACTCTGCGGCCCGCGCGGAGCGCGATTCGCGCCGATTCGGCGCGCTTAATTGATGCCCTTCGTGGTGCGTGATAACTTGTCGGGTTCGACCCACGCTTCTGGAGCTATGTGGGGCGGCGTACCCAAGTGGTTAAGGGAGAGGTCTGCAAAACCTCCATGCATCGGTTCGAATCCGATCGCCGCCTCCAAACATTTCATTTGCTTCAGAGATTCCGCTTGGCGAGACTATCGCCAGCTTCATATGTGGTACACGCCAAGAGTGCTAAGAGGGTGAGCAATACTACCGGGCGCAAGGGTTACAGCGATGTGCAGGAATATCAAAATTCTGTTCAACTTTGAGCCGCCGGTTACCGACGAAGAGATACGGGCCGCATCCTTACAGTTCGTGCGAAAAATCAGCGGTTTCAACAAACCGTCGAAGGCAAATGAAGGTCCGTTCCTGAACGCGGTCGATGAAGTTGCCCATGCCGCGACTCATCTCCTGCGGTCGCTGGAGACGAACGCGCCGCCGAGGAATCGGGAAGAAGAAGCAGCCAAGGCCAAGGCTCGCGGCGCGGAAAGATTCGGCGCCCAATCAGCACAATAGCGCATCAAGGGGCGGGCGCCGCCGGATTCTGCTCGGGCATCACATTCAGATTGACCAAGCACGGCGGCCCCTCGGCGCCGTAGCAAAGGTTGCTGACCGCGCCGGACTGGGGCGTGCGATCGTCGTGCGCATACTCTGGGCAGATCCAATGACCCGCGGCGCCGCGATAGAGCGCCACCGCGAAATAT
>DASQHV010000009.1:0-4886 GCA_035631915.1 Candidatus Acidiferrales bacterium
CAGCGTGTGAACGTCGATTGCGTGCTCGGCTGACGCCTCCGTGAGCGCCCCCGACGCGATCATCGCGACCGCGCCCGCCAGCGCCGCTCCCGTGCGGTCGATCCGGAACCAGGGGATCTCGCCGAGCGCGATCACGGCATACGTGATCGCGAAGATCGCGATTGTCAGCGCGTGGTCGTGAGTCATTGTAGTTCCCGGCAGTTCCCGAATTGTCAGCGCGTCGCTAGAATCACGCAAGCTGCGCGGGAACCGCACGTGGAGCTGAAATATGGGAATCCCATTCAAGGTCGTCGAACTCGATCACGTGGTGCTGCGATGCCGCGATCAGAAGCGCGCGCTGGACTTCTATACGCGCGTGCTTGGCCTGGTCGAGGAGCGGCGGATCGAGCAAATAGGCCTGATCCAGTTGCGCGCCGGCGCCAGCATGATCGACTTGGTGCCCGCCACGGCGCCGCGCGCCGACGACGGTTTGAACGTCGATCACGTATGCCTCGGCGTCGAGGTGGGCGACCTTGCCGAAATCGCGAAATACTTGCGCGGACAATCGGTCGAGGTGATGGGCGAGCCGGCGATGCGTTACGGCGCGCGCGGCATGGGGCTTTCGATCTATGTGCGCGATCCGGAGGGCAACGTCGTCGAGCTGAAGCAGATGCCGGCGGGCGCCTGAATCGGCCTCTCTCGCGGCAGTCGCGCAGCGCGCTGGATTTCTGATAAAGCAGGACATTCGTAGTGCCGGGCGAGGGGGCGCGCGGCCCATTCGAGCTTGTTTTTGATGCGTGCGACACTAGAATCGAAACCGTTTTGACGCCCGCGGGGAGGGGAGTTCCGACGATGACGATGAAGAGTATTCAGGCCAGGGGTGCGGCGCTTGCTGCGGCCGTGATGATTGCAATCGTCGCGTCCGGATGCGGCGGTCACACACCGCAGAAGGCCGCCGACAACTACCTCTCGAACCTGAAACTTTTCAACTATCCGGCCTGCTACCAGGCACTGTCGCATCAGGACCAGCTCGATCGCACGATTGACCAGTTCCTGAGCGAAGTTCCGATGGCGCCTGACGTCAGTAAGGACTGGTTCAAGGGAATCCTGCGAACTTACGACTACAAGATCGGTGACGCGAAGACCGAGGGCGACAAATCAGTCGTAACCGTCACCGTCACGCAGCCCGATCTGGCGCTCTGGGAGCGCACCGCCTACGCCACCGCCACGCCCGAGCAGGGCGCCGATTCGATCGCGCAGAAGAACTTGCAGGAAGGCACCTATCCCAAGGTCACCTACGACGACAACCTGGTGCTGGTGAATCAGGGCGGCGAGTGGAAGCTGCTGGTAAATTTCCCATTCCGTGAAAACATCCTGAAAGAACACAAAGACGCCGTCGATCTCTATCACAAGCACGACTACGACAAGGCGGTTGCCGCATACCAGAAGATCATCGACGAGCTGGACAAGGAGCAGTCGACCGGCACCGCGGGACTCAAGTTTCAGTACGGCCGCGAGCTCGCCAACATCCAGAACGTGCAGAAGCAGATTCCCGATGCGCAGGCGTACATCCCCAAGATCGTGCTGAGCGACGTGGATATGAAGATGTCGGCGTCGCGGGTGCCGGGAATCTTCGGCAAGATGACCAACAGCGGCGACAAGGCGATCGACGAAGTGCAGTTTACGGTCACCTACTCCGAGGGCAAGGGAAAAAACAAGAAGGACGTCTTCACCGAGGTCCATGTGCCGGTGGCGACGGCGCTGGAATTCACCAACTTCGTGAGGCCGGTGCTGCCGTTCGTCCCCGGCGAGACGCGTAACTTCGGCTTCCGCCTGACCGCGCCGACGGATGTCCAGCAGAAGGCCACGCCCGACTTGACGATCACGTCGATTGTCTTCACCGAGTCGAGCGCGCCGCTGCCGAAGCCGGCGCCGCCTTCGCCGACGGCAGGCGCATCGCCGGCGCCCGGTGCGTCACCGGCCGCGGCCGCTTCAGGAGCCGCCGCGCCAGCGCCCGCGAAAGCCAACTGATCGCCGCGACAAGTTCCGGTCGAGCCGCGCCGCAAGCATCGGGATCTCCGATGCCGGGCGCGGTTCGGCTATCATGGTCAGCGCGCTTCGGGTGAGGACCGTCTCGCGTTGCCGACCAAGCTCACAATCGCTATTCCCACGCACAATCGCGCCGCCAGCGTAGCTCAGACGCTGGCCAGCGTCGCGGCGCTAGCGCTTCCCGCCGACGTCGAACTCGATTGCCTGGTCGTCGACAACGCTTCTACCGACGCTACGGCGAACACTGTCGACGAGTTTGCGCGCGGCTCGTCGCTGAAAGTGCGGCGGGTGTTCGAGGCGCGTCCCGGCTCAAGCTTCGCCAGGAACCGCGCCGTCGAAGAAACCAGCTCGGAATTTATTTTCTTCATCGACGACGATGCGATCGCCGAGCCGAATTGGGCCGCCGAGTTGCTCGCGGCGATGCAACAACGCTCGCTCGACGCCGTGTGCGGGATGGTGGTGCCGCGATGGTCGTCGCAGCGCCCGGACTGGCTCGGTCCGAGCCTGTGGGTCAAGCTCGCGATTCACGACCAACGCGCAATTGCCGCGGCGCCGCCGGCGGACGCGGAGAAACTCGCCAACTATTTCAGCGCCAACGTTGGCTTCCGGCGCTCGGCGTTCGAGCGCTTCGGAAAATTTCGCGAAGACCTGGGCGTGGTGGGCGGCAATCCAGTTTCAGGCGAGGACACCGAACTGTTTGCACGGATTATCGCCCGCGGCGGTGCGATGGGATTTGCGCCGCGGGCCGTCGTGCATCACCTGATCCCAGGCGAGCGGATGACGCGCGCTTACTTGCGCCGCAAGAGTTTCGCGTTCGGCATCGGCACCGGATTCGCCAGACTGCCGAGCCACAATCGCCTCGACAAGCTGGTTCGGAACACCGTGCGAATGGCGGCGGCGGCGCTCGCCGGCGATCGCGAGCGCGCGATCTATCACGAGCTCGAATGCGCCAACTTTTTCGGCTACTGGCGCGGCCGTCTCAAGAGCCGCTCGTGACATAGCTCAGCATTCCCTTCCGCACGATCGACGCGAGATACGGAATCAGTTCCAGGCTCTTAAGCTCCGCCGGCGTAACCCAGCGATACTCGACGTGCTCGTCCGCGCGCAGCCGCGGGCTCTGGTATACCGTAAGCCGGCACGCGTAAAGCGCCTGCAGGTACGGCTCCGGCGCCATGCTGTGCAAACCGAGCAGGCGTTCGATCGCGACGTCGAGTGTGGTCTCCTCCTTGACTTCGCGCAGCAGGCAAGCCTCAAAGCTCTCATCCGCCGCGAGATGTCCGCCTGGCAGATCCCAACTCCCCGGACGATATGGCGCCGACGGCGCGCGCTTCAGGACGAGGATCATGCCGCGATTCGCGATCACGCCATGCACACCGACGTAGAATTTCTGCTCCGCCATCGCGTTCAGGCTAACTGCACGTGCGAGTCTCTGCCAGCGATACGGGCGCAGCTATCATCATTGTCGGCGCGCACGCTCCCGCAGTACGATTGCTCCGCTTTCGGAGGCAACCCGCATGAAGAAGTCCGAGTTCTTTCGCGACGCCCGCCGCGATCTCGCCGGCCCGCTCGAGGGCGTCCGCGTGATCGACGCCACCACCAGCTGGGCCGGCCCGATGTGCGGATGCATGCTCGCCGACCTCGGCGCGGATGTGGTCAAGGTCGAAGCGCGCGAGGGCGAGGTCTCGCGCCGCATTCCGCCCGCGCTGCCCGGCCACAGCGGCCACATCGGCTTCGCACACGCCACCGTCAATCGCAACAAGCGCAGCCTGACGCTCGATCTGCGCCGTCCCGAAGGCCGCGAGATTTTCCTGAGGCTCGCTGCGCGCTCCGACATCATCGTGCAAAATTTCCGACCCGGCACGTTCGACAAATGGGGCATCGGCTACGAGCACGTCCGCGCGGTCAAGCCGGAAATCATCTACGTGTCGATCAGCGGCTTCGGCCAGTACGGCCCGATTCACGATCGCGTCGCGTACGATCCGCTCGCGCAGGCGATGGGCGGTTTCATCTCGCTCAACGGCACGCCCGACGGGCCGCCCACCAAGGCACCGACCTGGCTCTGCGACGACTTGGGCGGATTGCACGGCACCATCGGGGCACTGGCAGCGCTGAGGCATCGCGATCGTACCGGCGAAGGCCAGCACATCGACGTCGCGATGCTCGATGCGATGCTGTTTCAGTCCAACGGTAACCTGACGCTGGCCGCGATGGGCCTGCCGCTCAAGCGATGGGGTAACGAGTTTCCATTTTCGATTCCTTGCGGCACCTACCAATGTCGCGACGGGCTCGTGATGGCGGGCGTGCTGCTCGACACTCACTGGAAAGTGCTCGCGCGGATGGTCGGGCGCAGCGACCTCGCCGACAATCCCGACTACGGCACAATCCCCGGCCGCATGGAGCATCGCAACGAGTGCAACGCGCTGCTCGCAGGGTGGTGCGCTCAACGTACGGTCGATGAAGCGATCGAGCAGTGTGCGAAGGAGGGCATCCCCTGCGCCAAGGTGCGAACCTATGCGGAAGCCGCAATCGATCCGCACACGCACGAGCGCGACATGCTGCAACAGGTCGTGCAGGAAGACGGCAGGTCCGCGCCGATCACCGGGCCGGCGGCCAAGTTCTCGCGTACGCCGACTCGCGTCCGGAGCGGCGCACCAGCTCTGGGAGCGCATACCGACGACGTGCTCGATGAACTGGGCATCGACGCGAAATCGCGCAAGCATCTGCGCGAATCCGGAATCATCTGACCGCGGAACGCATAGACTGACAAGATCGAGATGCCGGCTGAACATCAACATCGCATGCGCGCGGCTGCACGACGCTGGGGGTCGAGCTGGTGGATTTCGCTTTCGCGTGACTGA
>DASQHV010000010.1:0-5936 GCA_035631915.1 Candidatus Acidiferrales bacterium
GACTACCTCAGTCTTGGATGGAACGCGATTCGTGGACGACTGGAAGGTTGAGCGCGTGGACGGCGACGGCGTCATGTCCGCGACCGCGTCGTCGCTCGACGCGGACTACGCGCACTGCGCGCGAGTCACGCGCAACTCGCGATCGAGCTTCTACTACGCATTTATCCTGCTGCCGCCGGAGCGGCGTCGCGCGCTGCACGCGGTGTACGCGTTCTGCCGTTTTGTCGATGACATTGCCGACGACGAGGGAATCAGCGAGCCGGCGCAACTCCTGAGTCGATGGCGCGAGGAACTCGGCCGCGTCTACGAGGGTGCGCCGACCCGCGCGCTGTCGCGTGCGCTGGCCGACAGTGTGCGGCGATTCGCGATTCCCCGGAATCTCTTCGAGGAAATAATCGCCGGCGTCGAGATGGATTTGACGCGCAAGCGCTACGCGACGTTCGAGGAACTGCGCCCGTACTGCTATCGGGTTGCGTCGGCGCTCGGCCTCATCTGTATAGAAATATTCGGCTACCGGAATCCGTCGGCAAAAGTCTACGCCGAGAACCTGGGATTGGCGCTGCAGATGACCAACATCTTGCGCGACGTGCGCGAGGACGCGGAGCGTGGGCGGATCTACTTGCCTCTGGAGGACCTGGCGCGCTTCGGCGTCAGCGAGGAACAGATATTGCGCGGGGAGTATTCGCCGAACTTCGTCGCGCTGATGGAGTTTGAAGCGAAACGCGCGCAAGAACTCTACGCGAGCGCACAGCACGCGCTGGCGCCCGAGGATCGCTCGACGCTGCTGACCGCCGAGGCGATGCGGCTGATCTACGCGGCGCTGCTCGAGCAAATCGTCAAGTCGAACTATCGCGTTCTGGACCGGCGCCACAGTCTTTCCGCGCCGCACAAACTCTACCTGGTCGGGCGCGCGTGGGCGGCGGGACGAATCGGCGCGCTGATCGGATGACGGCGATGGGAGCCAACGCGCGCGTCAACTCTCCCGCGAACGATGTCGTCGTAATCGGCGGCGGCTTCGCGGGGTTGAGTGCCGCGGTCGCGCTCTGCGACAAGGGCTTTCGCGTCCGCGTCGTGGAGGGCAAGCCGTCGCTCGGGGGACGCGCCTACTCCTTTGTCGACGAGGAAACGGGCGATTTCGTCGATAACGGTCAGCACGTCCTGATGGGCTGCTACACCGAGACGCTCGATTTTTTGAATCGAATCGGCGCCGCCGGGAATCTTGTGTTTCACGAGGCTCTAGAGATCGAGATGCTGACTGGCGCGGGGCAGAGCGCACGGCTCAAGACTGCGCGGCTGCCGGGTCCGCTGCACATGACCGGCGCGCTGCTCGGGTATCGGCATCTTAGCGTCGCAGATCGAGTCAACGTGATGCGCGGCGGAATCACGATGCTGGCGATGCGATCGCGCGGGCATCAGCTGCGCAGCATGACCGTCGCGCAGTTGATGGATCGGCTGGGCCAATCGGAGCGGGCGCGGCGCTGCTTCTGGTATCCGCTCTCGATCGCGACGTTGAATGACGAGCCCGAGTCGTCGTCGTCGGAGTTATTGGCCGCGGTGTTGAAGCGCGCGTTTTTTTCACGCCGGCGCGATTCGGCGTTCGTCTATTCGCGAGTGGGACTGAGCGACTTGTATTGCACAGGCGCACAGCGGCTCGTGGAGCGGGCCGGCGGAAGCGTGACGACGCGCGCGATCGTCGAGTCGCTGGAGTTGGGTGAAGGCGGACGAGTGGCCTGCGTCCGACTGCGCGACGGCGGTCGAATCGAAGCCGGCAACTTTATCTCGGCGGCGCCGGCGCCGCAGATGCTGCGCTTCATGCCCGAGAACGCCGTCGCCGAGCCGTACTTCGCGCGCCTGGCCGGACTCTCCAGCTCGCCGATTATCTGCGTACATCTGTGGCTCGATCGCGAGGTCACCGAATCGCCATTCGTCGGATTTATCGGCGCCACGACGCAGTGGCTGTTCAACAAGCGCCGGATCTTCTCGCAGCGCGGCGAGACTCATCCAGGGTACCTGAGCTTCGTGATCAGCGGTGCGCGCAAGCTGGTCGATCGCTCGAATGACGAATTGCTGGAGATTGTAACCCGCGATCTGCACTCGATGATTCCGCGCGCGCGCGATGCCAAAATCGTGAAGTCGCTGGTGCTGAAGGAGAAGAACGCAACGATGGCGCCGGATCTTTCCTCGCACCAATTGCGCCCGACGGCGAAAACGCCGATCGACAACTTATTTCTCGCGGGCGACTGGATTCAGACCGGGCTGCCCGCGACGATCGAAAGCGCCGTGATTTCCGGGCGCGCCGCGGCCGCCGCGGTAGTCGCGCGCGCAGGTCGCTGATCGCGATGTCAGGCAAACTCTCACTGGTGACCGGCGGCAACGGCTTCGTCGGCAGCCACGTGGTGCGTGCGCTGTTGAAGCGCGGCGATCGGGTGCGCGTGCTGGTGCGCGAACACGCAGACATGAGCGGGCTGGCAGGATTGGACGTTGAAACAGTGCGCGGCGACTTGCGTTACTTCGATTCCGTCGAGCGTGCGGTGGGCAACTGCGACGAGGTCTATCACGTCGCGGCGGATTACCGGCTCTGGCTGCGGGATCCGGCGCCGATGTATGCGACCAACGTCGAGGGCACCCGGCACGTGCTGCGCGCGTCGGTCGCGGCGGGCGCATCGCGAATCGTGTACACCAGCACCGTGGGCGCGCTTGGAATTCCGCGCGGCGGAGTGGGGCGCGAGGACACGCCGTCGGCGCTGGCGGACATGACCGGGCATTACAAGCGCTCGAAGTACCTGGCCGAGCAGGCCGCGGTCGAGGCGGCGCGCGCCGGCGCGCCGGTGGTGATCGTGAATCCGTCGACCCCGATCGGAGCGCTGGATTTCAAGCCGACGCCGACCGGGAGGATAATCGTCGATTTTCTGAACCGGCGAATGCCCGCGTACGTCGAGACCGGACTGAATATCGTCGACGTCGAAGACGTCGCGCGCGGGCATCTGCTGGCCGCCGAGCGCGGCCGTATCGGCGAGAAATATATTCTCGGCGCCGAGAATATTACGCTGCGCGAATTCCTGGGGCGGCTCGCGAACATTTCCGGCTTGCGGGCGCCGACCTTGAGAATTCCGTACGCGGTCGCGTTCGGCTTCGCGCTCGGCGCGGAAGCGTTCGCCCGCACGGTGACCAAGCGGCCGCCGCGCGCGAGCCTGACCGAGGTGCGGATGTCGCGCAAGCGGATGTTCTTCGACTCGTCGAAAGCGCACGCGGAGTTGGGCTACATGCCCGGGCCGATCGACCCTGCGCTGATAGCGGCGATAGAATTTTTCAGGTCGAACGGCGCCGCGAAGAGCGCTGCATAGCGGGCCGCGATGAACCTCCTGCTCTCGACGATTGCGCTGCGGCCGTACGTTTTCATTTTCTTGGCCAGCTTTCTCTTCATTGCGATCGTCAACTTCGGTGTGCGAACCACGATCCTCTTCACGCTGCTGACCTACGCCGTCTCGCTCGCATGCGAATGGTCGTCGGTGCACAACGGATTTCCGTTCGGGCTGTATCACTACATCGAGGCGACTCGCGGTCGCGAGCTGTGGGTGTTCGGCGTGCCGTTCATGGATTCGCTGTCGTTCACGTTTCTGGGCTTCGCCAGCTACACGGTCGCGCTGCTGCTCGCCTCACCGCTCTACCGGCGTGGCGCCGACCTGCGTATCCTCGACACGCGCGAGATTCGGCGCGCACCGCGGGTGTGGCTGATGGCGGCGCTGTTCATGGTCATGGTCGACATGGTGGTCGATCCGCTGAGCGTGCTCGGCGAGCGCTGGTTCCTAGGCAAGATTTTCTGGTACGACCCGCCCGGCCCGCACTTTGGCGTGCCGATCAGCAACTACCTGGGATGGTATTTCGTCGCTGCGATCACAATCGCGATCTTTCAATGGCTCGACGCGGCTCTCAATCGGGGCGCGGACAAGCCGCTCGGCTGCGTGCCGTCGATGCCGTCGCGCGCGCTGCTGGGACCCGCGCTGTATGCGGGAATCGTGCTGTTCGGAATCACGATGCTGTTTCGAATCGACGCGCCGACGATCGGCTGGGCCGCGATCTTTATCTACCTGCCGTTTGTCGTGCTTGCGATCCATATCGTCACGCGCCCTGACTCGTACGGCGACGACGCCGCGATCGCGCGGCACCTCGCGGATTTTTCGTACGAGCGCGAGCTGGACGTGTGGCACGAGCCGAAGGCGTTGACCGCGCGCCGCGCGTACTGAAGCGAACGCGGGGCTCGCGCCCCGCACCCCCGGCAGGGGCCAGCCCCTGCACCCGAGGCAGGAGAAGAAAGAGAGAATCAGGATGCGGTCGCAACGGCCTGTTAAAAGTTTCGGGCGCGAGGACGCGAGAGAGATCCACGTTAAGAGGACATTGCCCTGTACTCTGAGCGAAATCCGCTGAAGCGAAGAATCCCAGTGCGCGGTCTATCGCGCGCTTGCTCCGTCCTACTGTAACTTGACAGTTACGTAACTTGAGTGTTACAGAAGAGGACATGCGAACTTTTTCCGCATTGGCGGATCCGGTCCGATCGAAGATTGTCGAACTGCTCGCCCATCGCGATTTAACCGCGGGGCAGATTGCCGGGCGCTTCCCGGTCTCACGGCCGGCTGTGTCACGCCATCTGGGCGTGCTGCGCAAGGCGCGGCTGGTCAGCTACCGCGAGGAGGCGCAGCGGCGCGTCTACAGCCTGAATCCGCGGGGCCTGGACGAAATCGACGCGTGGGTCGAGCAGTGTCGCGCGGTGTGGAACCGGCGCCTGGACGCCCTGGAACGTCATCTCAACGTGATGATGGCGAGCGAGAGAAAAGGAGCAGTGAATTCATCAACTGGTGCCGAGCGACACCGATGAAGGGCGCGCGTTCAACCGGCGCGTCTAGCTGCGGCCGATTTACTGGGAGGAATCGAAATGGACGACTTGGGTCTTGGCCAGTTCGTCGATCGTAACAAGATGCGGATCGTGCGCGAGTTCGATCATCCGCCGGAGCGGGTATGGAAAGCCCTCAGCAGCGCCGAACAGATCTCGATCTGGTGGTGGCCCTGCACGTTGTTAGAAGCGCAAGCGGGAGGGCGCTACGCATTCGAGTTCGACGGCAAGTCGTTCAAGGGACGGCTGACTGAATTCGATCCGCCGCGTGCAATCGATTTCAGCGGAGTGATGCGCTTCGAGTTGAGTGAGCATCGCGGCGGATGTCGGCTCGCGTTGACACTGAAACGCACGCCCGCGGGCTGGAGCCCGATGGCGCTGGCCGGCTTCCATGGCTGGCTTGGTAGGTTGGAGCGCCTGATCGATGGCGTCGCGCGGGAACAGGTCGAGCGATGGGCCAGCCAGCAATTTCCGTGGGAAGCGCTGTTCTTCGCGTACGAGAAACTGCTCACGAATTGCCTCACCGATGGCGCGCGGCCGATTTTCCGTATTCACTTCGAGCCGATGGCAGCGGCTCTGACAGCCGATGCGAAGGCGCAACTGAATAGCCTCGCGCAGGTTCTTCGCGAGCGTCCTACGCTGCGCGTGGCGATCGATGGATTTGGCGACGACGCATGCGCGGATGAGGAGAGCAGAGTTCTGTCGAGCAAACGGGTCGACGCCGCGATCCGGCATCTGGAGAGTGCGGCGATCGCGCGAGACCGAATCGAGGTTGGCTTTGCGCTCGGGAACTATCACTTCCTGGTGCCGCGCGACACCGAGGCCGGGCGCGCGTTCAACCGGCGCGTCGAGCTGCGGCCGATTTACTGATTGCGAAACTCTCGGGAGAGCGCAATGGAGAACGCGACGAAACTCACACCCAAATCCGGCGACGTTCTAGTGCTTGTTGGAACGATGAAGGGCGCGTTTATCTTTCACAGCAGCGCCGAACGCCGCGAGTTCAAGATGTCGGGACCACATTTCCCCGGCATATCGACGTGGTCGGCGA
>DASQHV010000011.1:0-10231 GCA_035631915.1 Candidatus Acidiferrales bacterium
CGGCGAGCTGGTCGAAGTCGCGGTGCTGATCTCGATCGCGTCGTGAACGCTACTTGGCCTTGAGCGGATAGCCCGCCACCATCAGCAGCACGTCGGTGGCGACCTGCGCAATTTTCTGATTGGTCCATCCAAGCAGATCGCGGTAGCGCCGCGCTGCCGGATGCTCGGGCACGATCCCGAGCCCAACTTCATCCGTGACGACTATCGTATCGAAGGGCGCGCGCCCGAGTGCGTTCGCGAGCCGGTCGGCCTCGCCGCCGATAGCCACGTCGTCCGCGTGAAGCTGCATCAGGTTCGATACCCACAGCGTGAGGCAATCGACCACAACGACGTCGGCGTGGGCGCCGATTTTTTCGAGCGCCGCGACAATGTTGTCAGGCTCCTCGACGGTCTCGAAGTCGGGCGGCCGCGTCGCGCGATGAAACTCGATGCGCGCGGACATCTCGTCGTCCAATGCCTGCCCGGTGGCGACAAAATATTTTCGACGATACCGAGCCGCCAGCTGCAGTGCGTGCGTGCTCTTGCCGCTGCGCGCGCCGCCGGTGATGAGCGTAATCTTCGCCATTGGGTGTCTCGATCGTACACGATCGCGCCGCGCGTGACGAAATTTTTTCTCCGCCACAGAGACAGGTTGACTGCGCGCCGTGCCGCGCGTAACTTTCGCGTCGCACCCGGTGCACGGGAAGCCGGTTAAAATCCGGCGCTGCCCCGCAACTGTGTGGGGGGACGACGGCCCATGATGCCACCGCTTCGGCGGGAAGGCGGGCCTGAGGATGAACCCCAAGCCAGGAGACCGGCCGGGTCGATGACTGTCTGCCTTCCGCGGGGAGGGTGGCCTCAGGCACGATTTCCTGAAGCCCAATCCTTCGTCGGGGGATTGGGTTTTTGTTTTCCGCCCGATCGCCTCCGCCGCGCCGGGCCGACCTGGACTCGGAGGGAGTTCATGTTTTCGCGCATTGTCGTTTTGTGTTTGATCGTGGCGTCGATCGCGACGCTGCCGGCGAACTCGCGCGCTGCGGAACCCGCGCCCGACGCTGATCAATCGAAGCAGCCGGCCGCCGCTGCGACGCAATCGTCGACGCCTCCAACGGCAACCGTTCCTGCCGCGCCAAAGCTCAAGCAGGTGGTCGTGACCGCGACCAGGATCGAGCAGCCGATCGCGGAAATCGGCACCACGGTCACGGTCGTAGACGATTCTCAAATCGAGTCGCAAAAAATCGATCGCGTCGAGAACGTGCTGCGCGAAGTTCCCGGCGTCACCGTCACGCAGTCCGGCTCACCCGGCGCGGAGACCGACGTTTCGATTCGCGGCGCCACCGCGTCGCAGACGTTGATCCTGATCGACGGCGTCGAAGCCAACAGCGGCGCGACCGGCAGCTTCGACATGGCGAACCTGACGACCGACAATCTCGATCGCCTCG
This sequence comes from Candidatus Acidiferrales bacterium, assembly GCA_035631915.1. GTDB lineage: Bacteria > Desulfobacterota > Binatia > Binatales > Binataceae > Binatus. The sequence goes on from DASQHV010000011.1 coordinate 1,422, forward strand.
AGGTGCTGCGTGGCGCAGGCGGTTCGCTCTACGGCTCGCAGGCGATCGGCGGCGTCGTCAGCGTGATTTCGCAGGAGGGCGAAGGCGCGCCCCACGCGAGCCTCGAGTCGGAAGGCGGCAACAGCGCGACGTCGCGGCAGGTCGCGACCGCGAGCGGCAGAACCGGCAGCCTCGCGTACTCGGGCGCGGTGTCATATTTTTCGACCGAAGGATTCCATCAGACCAACGGAAACTCCGACAACCTCGCGACGTCGGGGCGGCTCGACTACCACCTCTGCGACGACACGGTGATTCGCGGCTTTGCCAGGTACATCGCGTCGAACGTCAGCCTGCCGAGTTTTTCCGTGTTCGCGGGTCTCGGCCCGGCGTCGCTGCTGAATCCGACCGCGCACGGGCGCAACGAGTTCATGCTCTACAAGGGCGAGGTTGAGCATCGCTTCGGAGAAAAGCTGATGCTCACGGCGAGCGCGTTCTTCGTGCGGCAGGATCAGCGCGTCAACTCGACGCCGTATGCCGGCAACGCGGGCAGCGAAGTCGATCGCATTCCCGACGAAACTCGCGGCGGGCTGATCGAGGCGCTCTACACCTGGACCGCGGGATTTCGCACGCTGGCGGGATTCGACTTCAAGGATCGATGGGTCAGTTCGAGCACCGCGTCGTCGTCGCCGTCGTTCGGCACGTTCACCAGCGCGTTCCACGCGCGGCGCCAGGAGTACGCGGGTTACGTCGAGCAGGAGGGCAGCTTCTTCGAGGGCCGCGTGCTGGTGACCGGAGGTTTTCGCGTCGATGGCAACAGCCAATTCGGCGAGGAGGTCAGTCCGGCGTGGTCGGTTGCGATTCCGATCGCGAAGATCTCGACGACGCTGCGCGGCAGCTACAGCGAAGGGTTTCGCGCGCCGTCGTTCGACGAGCTTTTCTTCCCCGGCTTCGGCAATCCCAGTTTGCAGCCCGAGGTCTCCAGCGAGTACGACGGCGGCTTCACCACCAACTTCGGCGCGCGCGCGTCGTTCACCGCGACCTACTTTTCGCGCCGCGTGAAGAATCTGATCGTGACGGTGCCGTGCCCCTTCGGCCCCGGATGCCAATTCGGCTCGCAGGCCGGCAACGCCGGGCGCGTCGACACGCAGGGCGTCGAGATCGTGCCCAGCGTCACGCCGCTGACGGGTCTCACGATGTCGGGTTACGTGACAATCCTCGACGAAACTCACACCGACGTGGCGGGATCGACGGCGCGGCCGCTGCGCGTGCCGAAGTATTCGGCGTCGTCGCTGGTGCAATATGTACGCGGCGGAAATTTTTTGCCGCACGACCGGATCACTGCGAGCATGAACTACATTTTCGTCGGCGACCGCGACGACATCACGGTTTCGTCAACCATCCAGAATCACAAGGCGTACAATCGCGTCGACGCGGTGCTGTCGTATGCGACCGGCGCGCGGCTGCGCTTCATCCGGAACGAGGAAGTTTTCGGCCGGGTGTCGAACCTGATGGATCGCGGGTATTCAGAGGCGTTCGGATTCCGCGCGCCGCCGATAAATTTCCTGGCCGGCGTGAAGCTGGACTTTGAGTAGCGCCGCGAGAGGCGCAGACCAACGATCGGCCGCAGCCCGTCTTCTGTCATTCCGAGCACCAGTCTCTCCTTTTGTCATCCTGAGCGAAGTCTGCCGAGTCGAAGGATCTCGGATCTCTTCTCGGCGCCGGATTCGGATCAATCGCGGAACGCGCGTAAGATCGCGCGCCGGGATTCTTCGACTTCGGCAGCCTCCGCTCAGAATGACACAAGGCGCGGCCGATGACTGAAGGGAAAGCCTCCGCTCGTTAGTGGCGCGAACGAAAAGTTACGGTGCGCTCGCCGACGTGCGCTGCTCGGACTCGAAGTAGCGATCGAATATAGTTCGCATCCGATCACGCCGCTCGCTCAGCTCTTTCAGCATCCGCGACGCTGCGTGCGCGCCTTCAAAACCCATCCGGCGCGCGAGCGGACGCAATGCCGCCGGCGCGGTCGGCACTGCCCAAGCCGGCTGATCGCTCTCGATTCGAAGCCGGTTCTCCAGCCGCGCCAGAAAGCGGAAGTCGTCCTCGAGCGCGACCGCGTCGTCGTGCGCGAGCAGCTTGAGCGCGTCGAGGGCGTTGAGCAGGCCGACCGTGTCGCGCACGCGCAGCTCGCGATGCTGGTGGCCGTGACGCAGCGCCATCATCTGGGTCAGGAACTCGGCATCGACCAGCCCGCCGTGACCCTGTTTCAGGTTGAGGCGATGCTTGTTCTCGACGCCGATTTCCGCTTCCATGCGGCGGCGCATCGCGGCTATCTCGCCTACCTCGGCGGCGGTCAATCCGCGGCTGTAAACAAATTCCTCGCGCGCCGCTTCGACCTGCCGGTTCAATTCCGTGTCGCCCGTGATCACCCGCGCGCGGACCAGCGCCTGCCGCTCCCATACGGCGGAACTCTGGCGATGGTATTCGCGAAAGCCCGCGAGCGACGTGACCAGCGGCCCCGCGTTGCCCGACGGGCGCAGGCGCAGGTCGAGCTTGTAGGCGTAGCCCTCGCGCGTGCGCGATTCGAGTATCGCGATCAGTTTCTGCGCGATCCGCGACGCCACCACGCGGCTGCCGGACGCAACCTCGGCGCTGTCGTCGTAGACGAAAATTAAATCGAGATCGGAATTGTACGACATCTCGCCCGCGCCCAGGCGGCCCATCGCGATCGCGCAGATCCTGAGCGTCGGCGGAATCGTGTGGTGCGCCGCGATCTCACTTCGCGCCAGTTCCATCGCCTGGCCGAGCACCGTTTCCGCGAGCATCGTAAGCTCGCGTTCGACGTCCGCCAGGTCGAAGTCGCCGGCCAGGTCCGCGATCGCGATGCGCAAGAACTCCTGATGCCGAAACGCGCGCAGCGCGTCGAGCTTGCTTTCGAAATCCGGACTCGCGGCAACCAGCCCGCCGATTTCATCGTTGAGTTCTTCGCGCGAGCGGCGCGCGGCGGCCAAGTCGGAGCGCACCAACGTGTCGAGCATGTCGGGATGGCGGATGAAAATCGTCGAGAGGTACGCACTCGACGCGAACAGTCGCAGCAGTGCGCGGCGAGTCGCGGGATGCTGCTCGAGCAGCGCCAGGAACGACGTGCGCGCGCCCACGGCGGCGATAAACTCGGCCAGGTTCATCAGCGCCAGGTCCGGATCCGGCAGGTGGCCCATTTCGTCGAGCAGCACCGGACCCAGCCGCTCCAGCAATTCCCTGCGCCGCGGACTGGCGATCGATCGCGAAGGTCCGCGCGCGAGCAGTTCAAGATGCCGCGCGCTTTCGTCCGGCCGCGCAAAGCCCATCTCGGCCAGGTGCGACGCTGCGCCTGCGACGTCGAGCGCGGTGTTCCACGCGGAGTCCGCGGCGGGCGAGACCGACCGTGCGGATTCGTCGTCGCCGCCGGCCAGGGTTTCGCGAAACTGGGTCGCGACCAGTGCGCGATGCGCCTCCAGCGTCGCGCTGAATTTCCCGAGCGCGTCGTCAGATTTGCCAAAGCCCATCCGCGCCGCGAGCGCGCGCAACCCGGCCTCCTCCTCCGGCATCACGTGGGTCTGCAAGCCGGCGACGACTTGAAGCTTGTGCTCGACGTCGCGCAAGAACAGGTATGCGTCGGCCAGCTCGCGCGCGCGAATCGAGGGCAGGTAGTCGAGCGCATCCAGTTTTTCGAGCGCGGCGACGGTCTCCGCGATGCGCAGGCGCGGGTCGCGGCCGCCGTAAATCAGCGCTAGCGCCTGCACGATGAACTCGAGCTCGCGAATTCCGCCGCGGCCGAGCTTGACGTTGCGCTCGATCATCGCAGGCGTTCGGAGCTCCGCCTCGATCTGACGCTTCATCGCGCGCAGCTGCCGCAGCGTGTCGAAATCCAGGAAGCGGCGATAGACGAACGGACTCAGCTCGGCGAGCAGGCGTATTCCGATTTCCAGCGTCCCCGCCACCGGCCGCGCGCGCAGCAGCGCCGCCCGCTCCCAGGTCTGGCCGAGACTCTGGTAAAAGCTCAGCGCGCCCTCGACCGGTGTTATCAGCGGCGCGAAGCGGCCGCCCGGCCGAAGCCGCAAATCGACGCGGAAGCACCCGGGCGCCAGAATTTCAGTGAACCACTCGCCCATCCGCGCTGCTGCTTCAGTAGCGTTGGGCGAGCCGCCCGATTCGTGCAGGTAGATCAAATCGACGTCGGAGCTGAGGTTCAACTCGCGGGCGCCAAGCTTGCCCATCGCGAGCACGCAGAAGCCTCCCACCTCGGCGGCGCGCGGACCAAGAAAGTGCGCGGCCTGCGCGAGCGCAGTGCGGATACACTCGTCGCCGAGCGCCGACATCGCGCGCGCGGTGCCGGCCACGTCGATACGATCGAGCAAATCCGCGATCGCGACGCGAACGAAGGCGCGGCGCTTGAAATCGCCCAAAGCGGCGGCGGCAGCCTGCCGGTCGGGCGCGTCGATCGGATCGCATCGCATCGCCGCGATCAGTTGTTCGAGATTTGCGGAGCGCGCGGCGAGGAAGCATTCGGTCCAACCCGCGCCGAGCGACGATAGCTCCGTCGCGACCAGCTCCGACGAGCCGAGGCAGAAGACCAGGTCGGCGCCGGCCGCGCGCTCGCGCAGAATTTCCTTCAGCGCGGGCGCCGACTCCTCCGCGAGTTTCAGCAGAAACGCGAGCGCCAGCCGCTCGTCAGGCGCGCGCTCGGCGACGTCGCGCAGCGCCCGCTCGGCAAGGCGGACGTTGTGCAGCCGATGCTTGAAGCGATCGGCCAGCACTCCGAGCTCCGACGACGCGGCCCGCTTGCGTGGCATCAATCAAACGATAACAGACCTGCTCCGCGATGCGTTATGCGGCGCGCCGAGTGGGACGCCGATGCGCGCGAGCGGCAGTGTGCGGTCAGGCGTTGTGGTGAACGACTTTCTTCGGGTGAACGTGCTTGGCCGAAGTGCGATGAACGTGCGCGGAGTGCGAGCTCTTTTTCTTCGAGTGTTTCGGCGGTGCGAAGTCGGCCTTGATCGGCGCGGGCCGAATCGTCGGCTCGTACTCGATGCCCGGGAAGTATTTGTCCTCGTACCGATGTACCTGCATCGCGGCCAGGAACTCGGAGTAGTAGTTCTTCACCGCGAAGCCGAAGTGCGGACCGTTGTAGTTCTGCACCATCTTTCCGTAGTCGCCGCCGTAGATGCTGGATGCGCGCGCCACGCCGCCGGTGCCGTAGTTGTACGCGGTGATCGCGAGCGGCCAATCGCCCAACGTGTCGTAGTTGGAGCGCAGCAGCTTGGCGGCCGCGACGGTCTCGCGCTCAGGATTCAGCCGGTCGTCGTGGTAGCGCGTGATCTTCATGTACTGCTTGCCGGTGCTGCGCGTGAACTGCCAGATTCCGACCGCGCCCGCGCCGGAACGCGCGCCGCCATGAAACCCGGACTCGACGTGCGCCAGCGTGACCAGCTCCGGCGGGATGCCGGCGCCGCGGAAGATGCGCTCCATGGTGGGCCGGTAGTAGCGGCTGCGCAGCAGACCCTCGCGGAACTGCTCGCGCAGTCCCTCCTGCACGCGCAGGTTTTGCGCCGCCTGAGCGTAGGCGCTTCGCCCCTCGCCGTTAAACATCGCGGCGACGCGGCGCTCCTCGTAGTTCGAGGGTTCGCGGCCGCTCGCCAGGCGATTGAGGATGTCGGCGTACTTGATTTTGAGATATGAGTTGGCCCACTCGATGTCACCGCGCGTCGGCTGCCCCTCGCCCGGGAGGTGAAATACCTGGTAGATGCGCCAGACGTTGTCGCGGTCGACGACCAGAAAATCGCGGTCGGAATAGGCGGTAAAAATATCAACCCAGAACTGGACGTTGGGCTCGATGGTCGCGGGGCGCGGGAATGGCGCCTCGGTCCCGGCCGTCGCCTTCGACGCGACCGCGCAGGCGAGCATCGCCGCCACGGCGATCACCACGAACGTTCTGCCAATCGATTCTGTCAAACGGCTCTTTCCCGCCAACGCCGACCCCATCTTCTGCCCGTCAAAATGCCGCTCGCGCCGTCTCCCACGAATCCCCTGACCGGCGCGCGCAGACCAAACCTGATCATTAGCCTTCGTAGCTCCCATAGTCAACAAAACAGCTTTTGCGCGTCTTGACTGATTCTTGGGAAGCCTCTGGAACGATTGGCTCATACGGCGCGAGATAAGGTGCGCACGATGCGGGATGCCGACGCTTTGCGGAATCTGAGTGCTCGACGCGCTTGACAATGGCGAGCGAGCTGATGTAATTGAGAATCATACTCAATCTCAACCTCGGGAGCGCATCTCTCGCCATGTCTGCAAAAGCCTTCGCCGCCACCATCGCATTCGCATCAATCGCATTCCTCGCCGCGACCGTCTCCCCCTCGCTCTCGCACGCGGATGAGCAGGCAACTCAGCTCCGCTACCAGGGCGGGCGCTTCGAGCCTTCAAGCGTGACGTTGCCGGCCAACACGCCGGTCAAACTGCAAGTGACGAACGCGAGCGACGCCGCGATCGAGTTCGAGAGTTTCGAGCTTCATCGCGAGCGCGTAGTGCAGCCCGGCCAGACGATCACGGTGTTTATCCCGGCGCTGGCGCCCGGCAGTTATCCGTTCTTCAACGACATGAACAACGCCGAGGCCAAGGGCGAGATTGTCTCGCGCTAAGCCGCCGACGGGTCGCCCGACCTCGGCGACTCCCGCGGCCGGTGCATTGCTTCTCGTCGCGCGACTCGTCCGCGTTGATCGCACCAATCTCAACATCTGGAATAAGCAGTGAGAGCATCCGCTGCGATCGTCGGCGCGACGCTCGTCGCTGCGGCACTGGTCCTTTGCGCTGCGAATGCACGGGCGCAGGTCGATCCGTTCGAGTTCGAGGTCTATCCCTACCAGACGCTGGGCAAGGGTATGGCGGAAATTGAAACGCTCAACAGCTTCGTGCCGAGCGGCCACAACCACGGCGACGCGGGAACCTCGAGCGGCGACCTGCCGAGCGACAAGATGTATCGCACGGCGTTCGAACTAACGTACGGACTGACCGAACACGTCGAAGGCGCCGCCTACCTGCAGCTCGCGCGCCCCAATGCGGGATCGTTTCAATACGCGGGATCGAAATTTCGCCTGCGCGGCAGCCTGTTTGAACAGGGCGAGCTTCCGATCGATTTGGGTTGGTACGCCGAGCTGGAATGGCATCGCACGCCCGAGTTCGACGCGAGCGAGCTGGAGATGGAGTTCAAGCCGATTATCGAGAAGGACTTCGGGCGGCTCGAGATCGACCTGAATCCAATCTTCGAGAAAGCGATTTTTGTCGGCCCCGACAAGAACAAGGGCTTCGAGTTCGGCTACGCCGCCGGCATCTACTACAACTACATTCGCCAGATTTCGCCGGGGCTGGAGTTCTACGGCGGCATCGGGCCGATCGACGATACTGCGCCGCTGCACGAACAGCAGCACTACATATTTCCGGTGATGCGGGGCGCATTGCCGGGCGGAATTGAGTACAGCTTTGGGCCGGGGATCGGGCTGACGCGCGGCTCGGACCGCGTCGTCACCAAGTTCAATCTCGAGCTCGAGCGATTCGTGCGATCGTTTTTCTAATCGCGCGCTCGAACGTCACTTGCTGTTGTAGCTGTTGTCCAGCCCGCCATGGCTGTAGCTGTTGTCCAGGCCGCCGCGATCGTAGCTGTTGTCGAGTCCCATGCGATCGTGGAAGGAGCTGGCGGGAAAGCGATCCGCGCTCCCCCAATCGCGCGCCGCGAAGCGGTCGCCGCTCGAGAATCGGTCGCCGGTTGAGAAGCGACCGGATGAGCTGTCCAGCAGCCCACCGCCGCCGGCAAGCACGCCGCCGGGCCATCGCGATTGGCCGCCGCCCGAATCACCCGAAATGGCCGCGGCACGAGCCGAAAAGTCTGCGCCCGCGCCCGGCGCCGCGACCGAGCCGACCCGCTCGTCCCAACTGCCGCCTTGCGCGCTGGTGCCCCAGGTCCGCGAGCCGCCCATATCCGAGCCAAAGTTCGTGGGCGCGAAACTCGTTCCCATCGATCCGCTGCCGCTCGCCACGCCGACAGTCGTCGCGTACTCGCCCATCGTCTGCGCGTTGGCGCGGGCCGCAAACAGTGCAAGGGCTGCGATCGAAACTGCAATCGCAAATTTTCTCACGTCGCGCGACCTCCGCCGAACCTACATCGTGTAACAGTCAATACTCTAATCGTAGCGTCAAGGACCAAGCAATATGCCGGCGCACCGCGGCGCCGCTGGCCCCAAAAGCCCGCGCTTGTTAGCCCACAATGCGCACCGTTAAGCTGCATCAGGCGGCGCTATAGACTCGCCGTGACAGGCCGCAGACTCCAGCCGTGGACGAAATTGAAATCACGCCCCTGACCCGTTCGCTCGACGCGCGCGTGGCGGTGCCCGGCTCCAAGAGCATCACCAATCGCGCGATGGTGCTGGCGGCGCTCGCGCAAGGGCGCTCGGTGCTCGACGCGGTGCTGCTCAGCGACGACACGCGCTACATGACGGACGGGCTGCGGGCGCTGGGGTTCGTCGTCGAGGTGGACGAGGCGCAGCGGCGCATCACCGTCGGCGGACGCGGCGGGATCATCCCGGCGCGCGGCGCGGAACTCTTCGTCGGCGGCGCGGGCACCGTGATGCGATTCCTGGTGGCGATGCTCACGCTCGGCGAGGGCCGGTTCCGCGTCGACGGAAATCAGCGGATGCGTCAGCGGCCGATGGGCCCGCAGCTCGACGCGATGCAGCGGCTGGGCGCCAGCGTATACAGCGAGCGCGACAATCATTGCCCGCCGATCATCGTCGACGCGTCGCGCA
>DASQHV010000012.1:0-2991 GCA_035631915.1 Candidatus Acidiferrales bacterium
CGATCTCTTCGCTTACTACAAGAGCGATGAGGGCGTTCCGCCAGAGCTGCGCTCGCAATTCGACGCTGTTGAAGATGCGATGCGCGCGCTCGGCATCGCTGTCTGGTCGATGCGCGAATACGAGGCCGACGACGGCCTCGCCAGCGGCGCGCGCCAGTTTCGCGACCGCGTCGAGCAGGTGCGGATTCTCACGCCCGACAAGGACCTCGGCCAGTGCCTCAGCAGCGACCGCGTCGTGCAGGTCGATCGTCGATGGCGCAAGGTCACCGACGAGACCGCGTTTCGTGCGGCGCGCGGCTTCGCGCCGCACAGCATGCCGGATTTCCTCGCACTCACCGGCGACACCGCCGACGGCATCCCCGGCCTCGCGGGCTTCGGCAACAAGAGTGCATCGATACTGATTGGCGCGTACGAGCACATCGAGCGCATCCCCGCCGAGGCGTCGGCATGGTCGGTCAAGCCGCGCGGCGCACCGCAGCTCGCGGCCACGCTCGCGGAGCATCGCGACGAGGCGCTCTTCTACCGCAAGCTCGCGACGCTGGTCGATACGGTTCCGCTAAAGGAATCGCTCGAGGACCTGGAGTTTCGCGGCGTGCCGCGCGCGGAGTTCGAGCGATGGTGTGACGAGCTCGGCGTCCCGCGCCTCAAGCCGATGCCCAAGCGCTGGCGCTAGCGCGCCGCCGATTTTTCCGATTCGCGTTTCGTTCTCCTGAACTAAAGTATGTTTCACGTGAAACATTCGCATCGGAACCCCAGCAATCGCCGCGGGTTTTGAAGACGATGCGCACATTTGCGCACATCAGCGTCTTCTCGCCAAAACCTTCAACAGGCCGTTGCGGCCGCATCTTTTCTTTTCTCCCACACCGGGTGCAGGGCTGGGCCCTGCCGGGGGCGCGGGGCGCGAGCACCGCATGCGATAACTCCGCATCGAGCTCTGATGCTACCTTCGCTCCGCGCGCTAGCCCCACACTTCGCGCGCCACTTCGACTACCAGTTCCAGTTTCGCGCGCTGGTCCGCGACCGAGATTCGATTTCCCGGCGCGGTGCTCGCGAAACCGCACTGCGGACTTATCGATAGCTGGTCGAGGTCGATGAACTTCGACGCCGCGTCGATGCGCCGCTTCAGCTCGTCCTTCGATTCCAGCTCGGGAAATTTGCTCGACACCAAACCCAGCACCACCGTCTTGTGTTTCGGCACCAGTCGCAGCGGCTCGAAAGTTCCGGCGCGCGGCGTGTCGTACTCCAGAAAGTACGAATCGACGTCGATTTTGTTGAACAGCGTATCGGCGACCAGGTCGTAGCCGCCCTCCGCGCTCCAATGACTCTGGTTGTTGCCGCGGCAGATGTGCATCGCGAGATGCAGCGACGGCGGCCGTCCGGCGAACGCGCGGTTCATGATCTCGGGATAGGTCTCGAGCAGCAGCTTGCGCGCGTCGTCGCCGCGCTTGCGCATCGGCTCCCAGCATCGGCGGTCGCTCAGCGACGCGAGCGTGGTCTCGTCGATCTGCACATAGCGGCATCCCGCGTCCGCCAGCACTTTCAGTTCGTTGTGAAACGCCCCGACGATGTCCGTCCAGAAAAGATCGAGATCGGGATAAGTGCTGCGGCTAATATTATCGCGGCCGGCGCGGAAGTGGATGATTGTCGGCGACGGTATCGTGATCTTCGGCGTCCTCGACGTCAGCGCACGAATGAAGTTGAAGTCGTCGACGTGAATCGGACCGCGCCACTGCAGGCGCGACTCGATACGCGGGATCAGCAGCGGCAGTTTGTGGCCCTCGCGATCGACGAAATAAACCTCGTCGCTTGCCGCCGGATCGTAGTCGACAGTTCCTCCACTCAGGCCGCGGAAATAAAAGTCGGAATAGAAAATCTCGCGACGATACTCGCCGTCTGTGATCGACTGAAGCCCGACCTGCTCCTGGAATGCGACCGCCTTGCGGATTGCAGCATCTTCAGTTGCGCGCAACTCGTCGGCCGTGATCTTGCCGGCAGCTCGATCGGCGCGGGCCTTGAGCAACTCGACCGGGCGCAGCAGGCTCCCGACGTGGTCGGCGCGAAACGGGGGATTGTGCGGCGCAGCCGTTGCCATCGGGACTCCTCCTCAGCAAATCGCCCTACGCGAGCTCAGCTATTCGCGCGACCACGCGATCGACGAACGCGCTCGCCGATCCGAGATACGCGGCGGGATCGACAAGCCGCGCGATATCCGCGTCCGTCAGATGCGCGCGGATTTCGGAGTCGTCGCGCAGGACGTCGGCGAGCGGACGCCGTTCCGAGATCGCGCGCTCGCACGCGCGCGCCACCGCGGTCTCCGCCGCAGCGCGGCCAAGCGCGGCAGTGAGACCTGTCGCAACCGACTCGGCCATGATCAGCCCGCAGCTTAAATCGAGATTGCGGCGCATCCGCTCCGTATCCACGGTCATGCCCTCCGCGATCGAGCGCGCGTGCGCCAGCGCTCCGGCCGTCAGCGCCACGCACTGCGGCAGCACAAGCGCCTCCGCCTGCCACGGTCCGGCGCCGCGCTCGTGCTCCGACGTCATCGCGTCGAGCATGATCGGCAGCTCGGCGTGAACCGCTCGCGTCGCGGCAAGAATATATTCGCTGGCGATCGGATTTCGCTTCTGCGGCATCGTGCTGGAGCCGCCGCGCCCTTGCTCGTACGGCTCGAATACTTCGCCGACTTCGGTCTGCCCCAGCAGGATTACGTCGCCGGCAAACTTCGCCAGCGTGCCGCAAATCAGCGCCAGCAACGCGGCCATCTCGGCGACTCGGTCGCGATGCGTATGCCACGGCATCTCCGGAACGCCGAGCCCGAGCTCATGCGCCAGCGCGGCGGCGATTGCGAGCGCCTTGTCGCCGAGCGGCGCGAGCGTTCCAGCCGCGCCCCCGAATTGCACCACCATGATTCGGCGCGCAGCCTGGTCGAGCCGCTCGACGTGGGTCGCAATCGGCGACGCCCAGCCTGCGCACTTCGTTCCGAACGTTATC
>DASQHV010000013.1:0-2719 GCA_035631915.1 Candidatus Acidiferrales bacterium
CGTAAACGAGGATCGCGTCGGACTCGGCGGCGAGCGGCACGTTACACTTGACGCCATTCAAGACGTAGCCGGCGCCACTGCGCCTGGCGGTCGCTTGCAAAGCAGTCAGGTCGAAGTCGTAGCGCGGTTCCATCAGCGCAGCGGTCGCGGGCAAGAACTCGGCGCCGGCGAACTGCTTCAAAAATTTTGCGCGCTGGTCGTCGGTGCCCATCTCGACGATCGGAAATGCGAACAGGCGCGGCGCCAGGATGTGCAGTGCGATCGAGAGATCGCCGAAGCCGAGTTCCTCGGCGACGATCGCACCGGTCACCGTGGAGCGCGCGTCGCCACCACCGCCGAACTTCTCAGGGATAGGCCCGGAGACGAGGCCGAGTTGCCACGCCTTGGCGACCAGCGCCGGCGGGATCGTGCCGCTTTCGTCGGCGGGGCGCGCGGCCGGGCGGATTTCCTCGCGCGCGAATGCGCCCACGCTGTCGCGGATCATCTGCTGTTCTTCGCTGAGTTCGAAGTCGATCATGTATGAAGTCGCCGCCCCTCTTTGATTAAAGTAATGCTTTAACTTTCAATTGGCACCGACGCGCCGCGCCGCGCCGATTCGTACGCCGCCTCGACGATGCGCTGCACTGCCACGCCTGCGACGAACGGCGGGTCGGGCTCGCACACGCCGCGCAATGCGGCGACGAAGATCGCGTCCTCGAGGGCGTAGGGAATCGTGAAGTAATCCTTGATGGGCGCGAGATACGGCCGCGCCGCGAGCGTCGCCGCGGTGAATCGCGCGAGGACTTCGTCCGCGGAGATCGTTTCTTCCGTGGCCTCGGCACCGCGCTGAAACGTAATCGTGCCAATCGTGTCGAAGTCGGACGCCGCGTACAGATTCTCTGCGAACACCTCCAGCCGGCGATTGCTCGGACGGCCAATCATGCGATGCCACACAGACGTCAGCTGGCCGTGAAAGCCGGCGCGGAATTCCATCGCGGTCGCGCCGAAGTCCTCGACGCCGGGCGCGCCGTTCAAGTTGCGCGTGACGCACGTGAGCCGCGCGATTGGACCGAACATCCAGGTGAGCAGGTCGAAGTCGTGAACGCTGTGCTCGACCAGCGTGCCGCCCGCGGTCAGCGCGGGATCGTTGCGCCATGCGCTGGCGTGGACGCCGCGGGTCGGAAAGTCCTGGTCGTCGCGCATCGTGACCGAGAGCATCCGGCCGGCGTCGGGCTGCTCGAACATCGACTTGATCACCGTGTAGACGGGAGAGAAGCGCATCACGAGGCCGACGGCGCTGAGCACGCCGGCGGACTTGATCGCGGCGGACATCTCGTCGGCGTCGGCGGCGCTCATCGCGAGCGGCTTCTCGCAGAAGATGTGCTTGCCGGCTTTGGCGGCGGCGATGCAGGCGTGACGATGCATCGCGGTCGGCGTGCAGATCCACACGGCATCGATCGAGGGGTCGGCGACAATTTCATCGGCGGTCTCGACGGCGTGCGCACCGTCCCATCGGGCGGCCAGGCGCTCCGCCTGCACGTGCGCAACGTCGGCTACTTTGACCACGCGCACGCTCTGCTCGGTGCGGCTTGCGATGTAGCGCAGCATCATCGAATGCGTCTGTCCGATCAGTCCGGCGCCGATGATGCCGACGCGAGTTGGTTTGCCGGTCTCTCGAGCCATCAGCGCTGCCCCGATTTTTCTTCGCGCCTGAGCCGTTCCAACTCGCGCTCGCGGTTGTACTTGGTGGGGTCCGCGATGGTGCGGGTGGGCGGCGCGATGGGCTTGGGGATTTTCGCGATGATTGCGCCCGGGCGCGATTTCTTGGGTTTGCGTTGCGGCATCGAAGTTAGTCGCTGAAGCCCACGAAGCTCATTTGCAGGCCGGTGGTTCTGCCGCCAGCCGCTCGGCGCGAAAAAAATTGCGCGCTGGCGCATCGCGTACACGGACCGACGCTCGCGACGTGCTCCGGCGCAAGTCCCGCGCGCACGAGCTGGCTTGTAACGATTGCGCGCAAGTCGAGATACGCCTTGCCGGAGCGCCCTGCCCGCGCATACTCCGTCGCGGCGGGAATCTCGCGACAGAATCGCTCGGCCAGTGTCGCATCCACTTCGAAGCAGCACGGACCGATTGACGGGCCTATCGCGGCGCGCAGATCGCCGACGCGGGCGCCGAGCCGTCTCATCGCATCGACGCCGACCGTGGCGACATCCGCGATCACGCCGCGCCATCCGCAGTGAAACGCGCCCGCGATCTTTCGCTTCGCGTCGACCATCAACAGCGGGACGCAGTCCGCGCTGAAGATGCCGAGCATCACGCCCGGCTCGTCGGTGACCATCCCGTCGCCGGCCGGACGCAGCGCCGCGGTCTCGCGCGTCACGGCGTGTACGACGTTGCCATGCACCTGGTTGAGGCGCGCGACGAGCTTCAATGCGGGGACCTGTTCGCGGAGCCGCCGCCAATTCTCGTCGACGGCGCTTTCGTGATCGCCGACCCAATACGACAGGTTCATTGTGGCGAACTCGCCCGCGCTCGTGCCGCCGAGCCGGCCGACGAATCCGGCACAGAGTTCGGGATCCTCCCACGCGCGCAGGATGGGAACGGCGGCGACAGGCTGAGATTCTGGCTGGATATCCACTACTGATTGTTCAGAAACGATGCGCCCAGTTGTTCGCTGGGGCCAGAATAACCTATAACTTAGAGCTTTGGAATTTGAGGTTTTGGAGCGCCTATGAACGGC
>DASQHV010000014.1:0-12597 GCA_035631915.1 Candidatus Acidiferrales bacterium
GAACGACCGGACCTACGAGATTCGCAACGGCTCGGGAATCGGAGTGTTCGCGACGCAATTCGGTCCGCGCCGCGCGTTTTACGGCGGTATCAAGTGGGAGCTGCCGTTTGCCAAGCCGGCAAATAGTCAATTGCAACAACGATGAGTCACACACGGAGAACTGACTAATGCACGAAATACTAGTGGCGTGGAACGCCTTGAAGTTCGGCGGCGCGATGGTATATCCGCTGCTGTTCCTCGGCGTGCTCGCCGTGGCGATCATGGTCGACAGGAGCGTGCTCTACGCCCGATGCCTGCGGTTGCCCGCAGCGCTGGCAGACCTGGTCGAGACCTTCGGCTTCGCGTGGACCGACCTCGAGGCGCAGCTTCGCGAGCTGGGCCCCCGCAACGCATACGGGCGCTTCCTCCAGGTAATCGCCGACAACCGCGCCAAGCCCGCATGGTGGGTTGAGTCGCGCGCCGGCGACGAAGCGGGACGAATCGAGAAAACGCTCGCACGCGGACTCTGGGTGCTCGAGACTGTCGTGACCGCGGCGCCTCTGCTCGGCCTGCTCGGCACCATCACGGGGATGATGCAGTCGTTCAACGTGATTGGCGCGTCGAGCCTGGTCGCACCCACGCAGGTGACGGCTGGAGTCGCGCAGGCGCTGATCGCGACGGCGCTCGGCCTGCTGATCGCGGTGATCGCGCTGTTCACCTTCAACCTGTTTTCGCGGATGCAATCCCAGGCGCTCGACACTATGGAACGGCTGGGTTCGCGATTGGTCGATCACATCCGGCTCGACCAGGAAGGCGGAGAGACGCCGGCCGCGCGCGGCGAAGCCGCCGTTTCATGAGCGCGCAACGCGTAAGGAGCCATCCATGAAGCTGCGAAGAGCGCGCAATTTCCGTCACGGACGGATCGAAATTATCCCGATGATCGATGTGATGTTCTTTTTGCTCGTAACATTCATGCTCGCTTCGCTCTCGATGCAGAGCCTCAACTCGATTTCGGTGAACCTGCCCAAGGGCGACGCCGAAGCATTGCAGCATCGCGAGCCCATCACGCTGACGATCACCCGCGACAGCCACGTTTTCATCGACAAGACGCCGACCAGCCTGGAGCAGCTTGCATTCGTGTTGAAGCCGCTGCTCCATCCGAACGATCCCGGCGTGGTCGTAAATGCCGACGGCGACGCGCCGGAAGGGGTCGTGGTGCAGGCGATGATCCAGGCGCGGCGCGCGGGCGTCGAACATTTTCTGATCGCGGTGAAGCGGTAAAACATCAATGATTGAAGCCGCGCGAATTGCCAGGCCGCCCGAACTGGATGAACCTCTGCGCCGTCTCGTCTGGGTGCTTCCCACGGCGATTGCGCTATGGGCAATCCTGTTGGGGGTTTTCTCGGCCATGTTGACGCGCACGGCGATGCCGCCGCCCGAGTTGAAGCCGCTCGAAGCAAGGCTGATCGAGGTCCCGCCGGAGGTTGGACCCGCGCCCCCAGTCACCGCGCCGCGTCCTGCCGCGCCCGCAGTCGCGCCCAAATCCAATCCTGCACCCGCCCTGAAACCTCGATCGGCGAGCCCTCCGAAAACAACTTTGACTCCGGCGCCGGTGATCCGATCACCTTACGGAACACGCAAACCGACCGAAGCGCCGACAGCCGAAACGCCGCCGCCGGCCGCGAGCGCCGAGGAAAACGAGGGCGTTGGCAGCGACACCACGGGCGCGCGCGCCGTCTACAGCCCTACGCCGGAAATTCCCGACGACTTGCGCGAAGACGTGATCGACGCCGAAGCCGTCGCGCGCTTTACGGTTTCATATGACGGGACGGTCACCGTGATTCTCGAGAAGCCGACCTCGAACCCGCGACTCAACCAGGTACTACTCGACACGCTGAGGCAGTGGAAATTTACCCCGGCGGTCAAGAACGGCGTCGCGATCGAGTCGTCGATCGAAGTTCGAATCCCGATTTCAGTGCAATAGCTCAGCCGGCGCAGCACATGCGCTCGACGACTTGCCGCACGATCGACGGGCCGCGTTCGAACAGATCGCGCCGGACGTACTCGTTCGGCTGATGCGCCTGGCTGAGTTCGCCGGGACCGCAAATCAACGACACGATTCCTGAGCCCGTGAACCAACCGCCGTCGGTGCCGTAAAGAGCGCCGCCGCTGGTCGTCGCGCCGGTGACCGCGAACAAGGTCTTTTCGAGCGCGGTGCCGCGCGGGGAATTGAGCGGCGGAACCACGTTGGCGGGACCGACTTCAACAGTCGCGCGATGCTCGCGGCCGGCGTAGTCGCGAGTATCCAGCGCCGCGATGCGTCGCTCGATTTCGCGGCGCAGGTCCAGCGGGTCGGCGTCGGGCAGCGTCCGATAGCTGATCCGCAGGCGGCATTCCTCGGCGATCATGTTCGATGCGATGCCGCCCTGGATGGTGCCGAAGTTGAGCACGTCGGTCGGCGCGTCGGGAAAAATTGCGGCGAACTCGGGATGCGGATGCGTCCGACGCTCTTCCTGCAAGCGCCCAATCGCGTCGATCACGCGGCCCATCACCGCGATCGCATTGACGCCCTTGTCGGGCGCGCCGCTGTGCCCGCCGACTCCGCGCACGGTCACGACGAACGACACGATGCTCTTGTGCGCATGGCAAACCTCGAACGAAGTCGGCTCGCCGATCCATGCCAGCCGCGGGACCGGCGTCGTGCCGAGGATTTGACGCAGCGCCGGTGCGACGCTGTGCGCGCCGAGGCATCCGACCTCCTCGCTGGCGGTGAACACAAACACCAGCGGACGACGCAGCTTCGACGCGTCGAACGTGCGCATCGCGTCGAGGCATTGCGCGACGAATCCCTTCATGTCGGTGGTGCCGCGCCCGTAAATGCGTTCGCCAGCGGTGTCGAGCTTCAGCGGTTCGCGTTCCCATCCCGGTTGGCCCTCGAACGGCACCGTGTCGATGTGGCCGGAAATGATGAGCCCATCGCTGCGCTCGGGACCGATCCATGCGACCAGGTTTGCCTGCGAGACGCCGAGCAACTCGACTGGCTGGAGCGCAGTCTTGAATCCGCGCGGCTGAAGCTCGGCGGCTATGAACTCCATCGCAGCGACGTCGGACTTCGCGCTGACGGTGTCGAATGCCACAAGGCGTCGCGCGACGTCATACAGATAGTCATTCATCGGTTGCTCACGAAGATACCGCGCGGAAAATCGGCCGCTGGCCGCTCGCGATAGCGACGCGCTCGTCGCAGCCGGAGAGTGTAGCCAACCCGCCTTTTTCCGCGCAATCGACGCGTCCCGAATGAACTGCGAAGTGCCGTCGGTAACTTCGTCCTCACGGAAACCCTTGGATTTCAGCCAAGTTTCCGACAAGTTTCGCGCAACATCAGTCAAGGATAGGCAATTGACCATGCGTGCGGCTAGAATATCCGCGAGCCGGGTGAGACCGACATCCTATGGGGAATCAGACTGAAACGTCAGCATTGACCTCGATCGCGCCGGCGAGCATCGCGGACCCGCCCTCGCCCCAGAACGGAGCGGCGCTCAGTGCGGCCCCGGCAGCTGCGGTCGCCGAAGCAGCGGTATCGGCCGTCGCTGTCGACCCTGCGCCGCCACCGCCACGAATCGATAAGGACCTCACGTCGCCGGAGCTGTATCTCAATCGCGAGCTCACATGGCTGGCGTTCAACCGTCGCGTCCTGCACGAAGCCGAAGACGAGCGCAACCCGCTGCTCGAGCAGCTCAAGTTCCTCGCGATCACCGCGTCGAACCTGGACGAGTTCTTCATGAAGCGCATCGGCGGCCTGAAGCAGCAGGTCGTCGCCGGGATGCAGGAGTTGACGGTCGACGGACGCACGCCGCAACAGCAGATCACCGAGTGCTACCTCGTGGTGCGCGACCTGGAGCAGCGGCAGCGCGAGCTGGTCCCGCTAATCCTGGCGCAGCTGGAGAATCATGGAATTCGGTTGCGTCTCTACAGCAGCCTCACGCCCGACGAGCGCAAGACCATCCGCGAGTACTACTACAAGAACATTTTCCCGCTGGTGACTCCGCAGGCGATGGATCCGGCGCATCCGTTCCCGTTCGTGTCGAACCTGTCGCTGAACCTGCTGGTCACGGCGCGGTATCAGAACGATTCGGACCCGTTAATGGCGCGGGTGAAAGTGCCAATCGGATTCGGGATTCCCCGCTTCCTGCGAGTCGGCAACCAGAACGATTTCGTCCGGCTCGAGGACGTGGTCGCGAACAATCTCGACCTGCTGTTTCCCTCGATGCAGATCGACTCGTACGAATTGTTCCGCGTCACCCGCAACGCCAACACCGAGCGCGATGAGGATGAGGCCGACGATTTGCTGGCGCTGATCGAGTCCGAACTCCGCGACCGCCGCTTCGCCCCAATCGTGCGGCTCGAAGTGATGACCGGGATGAATCCGGTGCATCGCGGGATGCTGGCGGCGGAACTCGGCCTGGACGAACGGTCGGACGTGTTCGAAGTCGACGGGATGCTATCGTTGCGCGACCTGATGGAGCTGGCGTCGATCGACGCGCCCGCACTGCACGACGCTCCGCATCATCCCGTTGACCATCCGCGCCTGACGGTCGGCCGCAGTATCTTTCACGTGATTCGCGACGCCGGATCGTTCCTGCTGCTGCATCCGTACGAATCGTTCTCGACTTCGGTGGAGCGTTTTCTGCGCGAGGCCGCCGAGGATCCGAAGGTCCGCGCAATCAAGATGACGCTGTATCGGACTTCGCACGACTCCAAGATCATCGGCTACCTGTGCGACGCGGCCCGCAACGGCAAGCAGGTCGCAGTCGTGGTGGAGCTGAAAGCGCGCTTCGACGAGGCGGCGAACATCCAGTTCGCGACGCGGCTCGAGGAATTCGGCATCCACGTCACCTACGGCGTGGTCGGCCTGAAGACGCATTGCAAGGTGATCCTCGTCGTGCGCCAGGACTACAACGGGCTGCGGCGTTACGCGCATATCGGCACCGGCAACTATCATCCCGGGACCGCGCGCTTTTACGCCGACTACGGGCTGCTCACCTGCGACGATACGATCGGCGAAGATCTCACCGAGCTGTACAACTACCTGACCACCGGCTACATGCCGGATCGTCCCTATCGAAAAATCCAACCTGCGCCGACGCTGCTGAAGCGCGGGCTGATCATGCGCATCGATCGCGAGATCAAGATTCACTCCGCCGCCTCTCCCGGCTTGATCCAGTTCAAGATGAACGCCCTGGAGGACGTGGACATCACGCGGGCGCTGTACCGTGCGTCGCAGGCCGGCGTGAAGGTGGACTTGATCGTGCGCGACACCTGCCGCTTGCGTCCCGGGATCGCGGGGCTCTCGGAAAATATCCGCGTCGTCAGCATCGTCGGACGCTTCCTCGAGCACGGGCGGGTCTTCTATTTCCGAAACGGCGGCGCCGAGGACTACCTGATCGGTTCGGCCGACTGCATGAAGCGCAACCTGGAGAGCCGGGTCGAAGTCGTCGCGCCGGTCGAGGATCCCCAGTTGCGCAAGGAATTGCGCACCGTGCTCGACATCCAGCTGCGGCCCAATCGATGCCAATGGGAAATGCGCTCCGACGGAACCTACGTCAGGTTGCCCGCAGCCGACGCCGCTCCGGCCTGTCAGCAGGCGCTGATCGACTTCGCGGAGACGCGCCAGACCGAAGCGATCAAGGTCAAGAAGCGCCGCACGAAGGGTTTTGCGCGGCGCGCGGTCCGCGAGCGTTCCGAGGATTGAGGGGAAGCGGCGGGGCTCAATTCCAAGCCTGTTATCGATGTCATCGGGAAACATTTCGCGGGGCAGTATTTCGCGACTGAATACCGGGGCCGACGCGCGGTCGGCGGCGGTCTCTGACTCATGGGCTTCCGCCGCGCAGAAGGCGGCACGCTACCGCGACCAGCGCATTAGCTACTGGAATAGCTACAGCCGGCGAAGCTCGAGCAATTACTATCACGGCAGACTCAATCAGATTTATCAGTTTGTAATTCCGCCGGGGCAGCGGGTCCTGGAACTCGGCTGCGGCGAAGGCGACCTGCTCGCTGCGCTGAAACCGTCGAGCGGCGTCGGCGTCGATTTCTCGCCTGAGATGATCACGCGGGCGCGGCAGAAGTATCCCGAACTGGACTTCCTGCTCAAGGACGTCCACGACCTGAGTCTCTCGGGAAAGTTCGACTACATAATTCTTTCGGACTTGGTCAACGACCTGTGGGACGTCGAACAGGTATTCGAACGAATCGCTCCGTTGTGCGGGCCGCAAACGCGGATCGTGATCAACAGCTATAGCCGGTTGTGGGAGGCGCCGCTCGCCGTCGTGCGACGACTGAAGCTTGCCAATCCCTCCACCCCGCAGAACTGGCTGACGCCCGAGGATCTCGAGAACATGTTTTACCTGAACGGGTTCGAGACCGTTCGGCGCTGGCAGGAGATCCTTTTCCCACTGCAGGTCCCGGCGCTCTCGTCGCTGTGCAACAGGTTTCTCGCCAAGTTCGCGCCGTTTCGAATCGCCGATCTGACGAATTTCCTAATCGTGCGTCCGGCATGGCAATCCAAGCCCGCGCTAGAGCGCCAGGCGCTCGTGAGCGTCGTCGTTCCGACCCGCAACGAGGCCGGCAATATCGAAAGCATCTTCCGGCGCGTGCCCGAGATGGGCGCTGGAACCGAACTGGTCTTCGTCGAAGGTCACTCGACCGACGATACCTACGCCGAGATCGAGCGCGTCGCAAAAAAGTTTCCGAACCGGCGGGTGAAAATTCTGCGCCAGAGCGGACGCGGCAAGGGCGACGCGGTCCGCACCGGGTTCGCGGCCGCCGACGGCGATGTGCTGATGATTCTCGACGCCGACCTTACCGTGCCGCCCGAAGACCTGACGCACTTTTACGACGTGCTGCGCTCAGGCAAGGGCGAATTCGTCAACGGCGTGCGCCTGGTCTATCCGATGGAGGGGCGCGCGATGCGCTTCTTCAACCTGGTCGGCAACAAGTTTTTCGCGATGGCGTTCTCGTGGCTGCTCGGCCAGAAGATCAAAGACACGCTGTGCGGAACCAAGGTACTGAGCCGGCAGAATTACGATCTGATTGCCCGCAATCGCGACTATTTTGGCGACTTCGATCCCTTCGGCGACTTCGATCTCATCTTCGGAGCGGCCAAACTGAACTTGAAGATCGTCGACGTTCCCGTCAGATACGCCGAACGCACCTACGGCGAGACCAATATTGCGCGATGGCGCCATGGCTGGCTGCTGTTGCGGATGGTCATGTTCGCCTCCTCGCGAATCAAGTTCGTCTAATCACCGGGGCAAGTTTGGCGGCTGTCGACCTTCCCGCATCCGAAGCCGGCGCCCACGCTGCCTCGAATGCCCCGGAATCGAACGCCGACGTTCAGAGCCCCGCGCCTGCGGCGCCGCAAACGGCTGACAGCAACGCTGACTTCCTGGCTCGAGCCGCAATCGCCGCGGGCTTTTGCTTGCTGCTGCTGCAGACTTGGGCGCACTGGGGCGATCTGCAAATCGACTGCGGGCGCGAGGTGTACGTTCCCTACGAGCTCCTCAAGGGCCGGATGCTCTATCGCGACCTCGCGTATCCGTACGGGCCGCTGGTACCATATCTGCAGGCGCTGACGATCGCTGTCTTCGGCTTGCACTTCACAACCTTCTACATTTTCGGACTGGTATGCACGCTGACTATTGCATACCTGGCCTACAGTATCGCGCGAAGTGTATTGCCCCCCGCCGCGTCGCTCGCCGTCTCGATAGTATGTCTGACTCAGGGATTTAGTCAGTTCATCTTCAACTATATATTTCCATATAGCTATGCAGCGGTGGCTGGATTACTGCTTGGACTAGCTACTCTCTATTTCCTGCTCGCGTTCCTCGACACCGGCAGCCGCCGCAAATTGGCTATCGCGAGCTTGGTGGCCGGCCTGACTTTAATCTCAAAGCAGGAATTTGGCGCCGTGGCGTTCCTCGCGGTCGGGTTCGCCGTGCTCCTGGACTTCGTCGCCAGCCCTGCCGCCGCTCGACTGCTTCGCCACGCGGGCGTCGTCATGCTGGGTCTGCTCGTACCGGCACTGACTTACGGATGGTTGTTCTGGCGGCTGACACCGGACTTTATTCTGCGCGAGAACTTCGCGCTCAGCGCCACGTCGCCGTTCATGCGCACGCTGGGGCCGCGCTGGATTGCTCAACACGGATTCCGCTTTGTGCCGAGGGAGATGATTTCGACCTTGCTCGGCGTGGTGTTTTCGCTGGGAACCTGGTTCCTCGTGGCCCGCTGGTCAAGCACGACGAACCGTGCCGGCAGAATCGTCTTGCTCTGCGTGGCGGCGCTGACCGCTGCTCTTGCAGAATTGGTTTTTTTCCCTGCGACGAACCACGTCCTCTGGGCGCTCATAGCCCTCAATCTGTGGATTATGGCTACCTTCCCACTCGGGATGTGTTGGCTCGCGCCCGCGATCCTGATCGGAGCGATGACCGGTTTGATTCCGGGCTCCGATCGCAAGACGAACCGCGCGATCGCGCTAATCGCAGTGTTTGCGCTTGCGCTGGCGCTGCGGGTGCTGTTCGCGGTCCAGCGCAGCGATTACTCAGTGTATTACGACCTCCCGATATACATAGTGTTCATGATCGCCCTCACGGCGGTACTTCGAGCAGGCGCCGGACGACTTAGACTTGCGGCGCGCGATCGGCTCGTCAACAACATACTATTGACTATTTCGATCTGGCTATTCGTAGTACCTATTCCAAATCCACCGTTTCCGACGATCCCGCTTGAAACTCCGCTTGGCCTGATTTTCACCAAACCCGCGGAGGCCGCCGCCGTACCGAAACTTGTCTCCTTCATCGAGAGTCAAACGGCGGCCGGACATCGCGTCTTGATCCTGCCCGAGTTTCCGATGATGTATGCGATGACCGGTACCGAGGCGCCGTCGCGATGGTTCGAGGTTGCGCCGGGCCTGCTCGGCGACGACGACGAGAAAAAACTCATTGCCGATGCCGAGGCCGCTCGCGTTGACTACGTGATCGTTACCAACCGCGCCACTCCCGAGTATGGCGTGCCCTACTTCGGTCTCGATTGGGCTCAGGGACTGTATGCCTGGATCGTCGGCAACTTTGAGCAGGTCGGCGAGTTCGGCAGTTTCACGCGCAAACCCGACGCACCGTTTGCAGCGCTGGTCTACAAGCGGCGTGGAGTCGCCAGCTCGGCAACGCCCGGCCCTGCGGCTGGAACAACGAAGTGATGCGTCACCTACGGCGGAATCCAGCCTGCGTCATTCAGTGTCGCATCGGTCGCGTTGCTATAATAGTGATATTCTTCTCGGTTGACTGAGAGTGGTTCGGGTTCGGGGGCAGGGAGCGGACTGATGGCTGCAAAGGCTGAGAGCTGGCTCGCCGCAAAGCGAGTGACGGTCACGGGTGGCGCCGGATTCCTGGGCAGCCACGTGGTCGCGGAGTTGCGCCGCGCCGGATGCCGCGAGGTGTTCGTGCCGCGCTCGAGCGAGTACGATCTGCGCCGTCCCGACGCTGTCGCGCGCATGTACGTCGATGCGCGGCCGGAGGTCGTGATCCACCTGGCGGCAGTGGTCGGCGGAATCGGCGCCAATCGAGAGAACCCCGGCCGATTCTTCTACGATAATCTGACGATGGGCGTCGAGTTGATGGAACAGGCGCGCGTGCGCGGCGTCGCAAAGTTCGTCGCCGTCGGGACCGTGTGCGCCTATCCCAAGTTCACTCCGGTGCCTTTCAAGGAAGACGAACTCTGGAATGGCTATCCCGAGGAGACCAACGCACCGTACGGACTGGCCAAGAAGATGCTGCTGGTCCAGGCGCAGGCGTATCGTGAGCAGTACGGCTTCAACGCGATCTACCTGCTGCCGGTGAATCTCTACGGCCCCGGCGATTCATTCGACCCGGCGAAATCGCACGTCATCCCCGCGCTCATCAAGAAGTGCGTAGATGCGATCGCCGCGCGCGCGTCGCGAATCGAGGTCTGGGGCACCGGCAGCGCGAGCCGCGAGTTTCTGTATGTCGAAGATTGCGCGCGCGCCGTCGTGCTCGCGACCGAACGCTACGACAAACCGGATCCGGTAAATCTCGGCGCGGGGCAGGAAATCAAAATTCGCGACTTGGTCGTTCTGATCGCGAGGTTGACCGGATTCAAGGGCGAAATCGCCTGGGATGCGAGCAAACCAGACGGGCAGCCGCGGCGGTGCCTGGACGTGTCGCGCGCCGAGCGCGAGTTCGGATTCCGCGCCTCGACCGACTTCGAGACCGGGCTGAAGCGCACAATCGAATGGTACCGGCGCGACCTGGCGCGCGGTCGGAGCAGCAAGACGCAAGCCGTCAGCCCGACGCCGCGGGCGTAGCCCTCGCACCCTTGGAATAGTTCAGCTTCGAGGGCGCGGCTGCGCCGCCTGTCATGATGAACGTCATCGCCTCGTTGATCGACCAATCGATTGCTTACATGGCAGTCCCGCGCCGGCGCCGCAACGCGATCGCCGCCAGCACCGCCAGCGCGAGCGCAACCGCCGCCACCGCCGCGAGCATCCACAAGTAGGCCTCGACTTCGGTTCCGATCACCACTGCGATCGCGAGCACGACGCTGACCCAGAAAAAGCTGCGATCGAGGTGCACGCCTGCAAGAAAGCAGGTCACGGCGAGAATCAGCAGCGTCGCCAGCGCGTCGGCGTCGGCGTCCATCTGGCCGCGCGACAACTGCAGAAAAATTATCCGCACTGCCACGATTGGGCCGAGCCAGTGCAGCAGCTGGCGCACGATCATCCTCCAGCCCGATCCGTCGTCGCGATTCGACCTTTGCAACTCGTGCCAGATGCTCACGATGCCGAACACCGGGAACATCGCCGACCAATAGAAGCGCGCCCGCGTCGGATTCATGTTGGCCAGGAACAGGCCGATCATCACGAGCACCGCGAGAACGCAAACAATCAGCAGACGACGCAGCAGCGCCGCACCGATTCTGGAGCTCCACGAACCCGGCGTCGATGTGGGCGCAGCTGCTGTAGCGTTGCCCTGAACTGTAGCGGGAGACTCAGTCTCGGGCATCGCCAGGTATCTTCACCAGGTATCTACGTTGGGCCGTTTTTTGCGGGTCCGCGGCGCGGCCGGAGGCGTCGAGCGCAGCGCCGCCACGATCCATTTGCGCGATTCGAGCGGATCGATCACGTCGTCGATCTCGAAGTGCGACGCCGTGTTGACCGCCTTGCCGTGGCGATACATCCGCTCCACCATCTCGTCGAACAGCTGTTTGCGCTTGGCGGGATCCTCGACCGCCGCCAGCTCGTTGCGATAGCCGAGCTTCACCGCACCTTCCAGGCCCATCCCGCCGAACTCGCCGGTCGGCCACGCAACGGTGAAGAACGGCGCCTTGAAACTTCCGCCGGCCATCGCCTGCGCGCCCAGCCCGTATCCCTTGCGCAGTATGATCGTGAAAAACGGCACCGTGATATTCGCGCCGGTGACGAACATCCGCGCCGCGTGTCGCACCAGCGCCGTCTTCTCGATTTCGGGTCCGACCATGATGCCCGGGGTGTCGCACAGAAACAGCAGCGGGATGTCGAAGGCGTCGCACAGTTGCATGAAGCGCGCGGCCTTGTCGGCGCCGTTGCTGTCGATCGCGCCCGCCAGGTAGCTCGGATTGTTGGCGACCAGGCCCAGTGGCCGTCCTTCGATTCTGATCAACGACGTGACCATGCCCAGGCCGAAGTCGCGGCGCAGCTCGAGCACGGAGCCGGTGTCGGCCAAGGTCTCGATGACGCGGCGGACGTCGTAGATGCGGAGCCGATTCTCCGGGATGATCCCGCGCAGCAGGCGCTGATCGGCGCATTCCCAGTCGCGCACCGCGCCCTGAAAATACGACAGGTACTTCTTCGCGACCTGCACCGCCTCACCTTCATCAGCAACGGCGACATCGACGACGCCGTTGGCTACTTGCACATCAATCGGACCTACTTCCTCGGGGCGGAAGATACCGAGTCCGCCGCCTTCGATCATCGCGGGACCGCCCATTCCAATATTCGAGTTGCGCGTCGCGATTACCACGTCGCAGCATCCGAGCAGCGCGGCGTTGCCGGCAAAGCATCGCCCCGAATTGATCCCGACCAGCGGAACCAGGCCGCTCAATCCGCCCCAGTAGTTGAACGCCACGCAGTCGAGTCCCGCCACGCCCAGGCCGTCTGTGTCGCCGGGCCGCCCGCCGCCGCCTTCGGTGAAGAACACCACGGGCAGGCGCGACTTCTCCGCGATCTCGAACATCCGATCCTTCTTGCGATGGTTCTGTTGGCCCTGCGTACCCGCCAGCACCGTGTAGTCGTACGACATCAGGATGCATTGCGCCTGCGATTCCTCGAACAGATTGCCGTTGACGCTGCCGATTCCTGCGACCATCCCGTCGGCTGGCGTGTTCTTGATCAAATCTTCGACCGTCCGACGCCTGCGCTGTGCCGCGATCACCAGCGGCCCGTACTCGACGAACGTTCCGGGGTCGCACAAGTCCTCGATATTCTCGCGCGTGGTGCGCTGGCGCGTTTTGCGCCGTCGCGCAACTGCTTCGGGCCGTGCGGGATCGAGGCCGGCCGCATGACGTTCCTGCACT
>DASQHV010000015.1:0-4406 GCA_035631915.1 Candidatus Acidiferrales bacterium
CACCTTCGTTGCGCGATACGACCGTAATCCATCGCGAGTCCCAACCTGCGTCAAGGCTCGCTTATTGCTTCTTCTGACCTGACGAAGGTAATTGGGCGTGCATGAAATAGAAGCCGAGTTGCACCGCGACTCCGACACCGACGCGCGTGCCGAAGCACTCTTCGCGGACATGCGCGACGGCATCTATCGGCGCACAGGCCGGATGTTCGTGGGGCTGATGCTGTTTCAATGGGCGGCCGGCGTGGCGGCGACGCTTCTGATCAGCCCGACCATTTGGGGCGGCGCCAGCAGCGAGACTTATCCCCACCTCTGGATGGCGATATTGCTCGGCGCGTCGATCATTTCAGTGCCGACCACTTTGGTGTTTCTGCGGCCTACCAGCGCCATCACCCGCCACATGGTCGCGATCGCGCAAATGCTGATTTGCGCCCTGATCATTCATCTGACGGGCGGGCGGATCGAGACCCACTTTCAGTACTTCGGCGCGCTGGCGTTTCTGGCCTTCTATCGCGATTGGCGGATTCTGATCAGCGCGTCGATCGTCGCCGCAGTCGATCATTGGCTCTCGGGCCTGTACTTCCCGCACGCGATGTACGGGGTCGCCGTGGTCGAGTGGTGGCGATGGCTGGAGCACACGGGCTGGATTTTATTCGAGGATGTTTTTCTAATCGTTTTGATCTTGCAGCGAATCAAGGAAATGCGCGGCATCGTCGAGCGCCAGGCGCGCCTGGAAACCGTCAACGCCCGAATCGAGCGCGAAGTCGCGCTGCGGACCGGCGAGCTGATGACCGCGCAGAAGGCCGCCACGGCCGCGTCGGTCGCGAAGTCGGAGTTCCTCTCAAGCATGTCGCACGAAATCCGCACCCCGATGAACGCGATCCTCGGCATGACCGAATTGCTCGAGGAGACGCCGCTCAACGGCGACCAAGCCAAGTATCTCTCTGTCATGAAAAATAACGGCGAGGCGCTGCTGATACTGATCAACCAGATCCTGGACCTCGCGCGCGTCGAGAGCGGGCGGATGGCGCTCGAACGGGCCAACTTCGACCTCGAAGTCCTCATCGATAAGACGCTCGAGATGCTGGCGTATCGTGCGCACGAAAAAGGCCTCGAATTGGCCGCCCACATCAAACCCGGTACTCCGCTGCACCTGGTCGGCGATCCGCTCCGGCTGCGGCAAATCCTGATCAACCTGATCGGCAACTCGATCAAATTCACCAGCTCGGGGCAGGTGCTGTTGAGCGTCGAGTGCGAACCGGATTCCGCATTGCCCTCGACGTTCCACTTCGCCGTGTCGGACACGGGAATCGGAATCGCGAGGGAAAAGCTCGAGCTGCTGTTCACTAACTTCTCGCAGGCGGATTCGTCCACCACGCGCAAGTACGGCGGCAGCGGGCTCGGGTTGGCGATCGTCAAGAACCTGGCCGCGCTGTTCGACGGGCGGGTCTGGGTCGAGAGTGAATTGGGCGTGGGCAGCGTTTTTCACTTCACCGCCAGGCTGGAATTGCAATCGGAGTCGGCGGTCGATACCGCGCCACCCGCTCCGCTGATGCTGCGCGGAAGCCGCGTGCTGGTCGTCGACGATAACGCGGTCAACCGGCTGATCCTGCGCGAAATTCTGTCCGCCCGCGGCGCCGAAGTCGTCGAAGCCGGGGACGGACCCGGCGGCCTCGAACTACTGGAACAGGCCCGGCGCGAGGGCAAGCCGTTCAAGCTGGTCATGCTCGACGGGCGGATGCCCGGGATGGACGGATTCGAAGTGGCCGACAAGATCCGCGACGCCGCGCATCACGAATTGACTGTTATGATGCTGTCGTCGGACGACCTGCCGATCAGGCTCGCGCAGGCGCGCGCACTCGGGCTCGACGCCTACCTGGTGAAGCCGATTCGGCGCGCCGATTTGCTGGAGACGCTGGCGCTCGCGATGCGACCGGCGGGCGCGATGGCGCGAACGGCGCCGTCCCCGTTGCCGACGCCGGAGAGCATAACTTCCACACCCCTCGCCCCCCTCCACATCCTTGTCGCCGACGACTCCGCGGACAATCGGATGCTGGTCCGCGCCTACCTGAAAGATCCCAGGTTCACCCTCGATGAAGCCGAGAATGGCCAGCTCGCGCTCAGCAAGATGCAGGAAAGGAAATACGACCTGGTCCTGATGGACATTCAGATGCCGGTGATGGACGGGTTCGAAGCGATTCGAGTCTGGCGGCAGCGTGAAAAAAGCGACGGGCGCGAGCGAACCTGGATTGTCACCCTGTCGGCATCCGCGCTCGAAAATGACGTGCGCCGCAGCCTCGAGGCCGGCGCCGACCTGCACCTGAGCAAGCCCATCTCCAAGCGCAAGCTGCTCGCGACCGTCATGAATATTCCGCAGCTCAGTAGCGCGTCCCCGCCACCAAAAGCCGACGCCGCCTGACCTCCGCCCTGCGTCATTCTTGAGCGAAGTCCGTCCTTTCTGTCATCCCGAGCGGAGTCCGCGGAGTTGAGGTATCCCGGATCCTCGACGCCGCGCCGCCGTGCGCTGGTTCGAGCCGTCCGCGTCGTCTACTCTCTGGATCGGACTCATGAAGCACATCGGCATCGTCGCAGTCAGCGCCGAAGGCGCCGCGCTCTGCTACCGCACAATCTGTCTCGAAGGCGCCGCGATTCTCGGGCCGCACGACCATCCCGAGATCACCCTGCACTGTTTCCCGCTGCGCAGGTATCAGCGCCTGATCGACGACAACCGCTGGGATGCGGTGGGCGAGCTGATGCTCGAGTCGGCGGCGATACTCGTGAGGAGCGGAGCGCAACTGCTGATCTGTCCCGACAACACTGTTCACCAGGGACTCGACCTGGTGCGCGAGCGTTCAGCGGCGCCGTGGCTCCACATCGCCGAGGAAGTCGCCGACGAAGCTCGGCAGCGCCGCTTCAAGCGGGTGGGCATTCTCGGAACGCGCTTCCTGATGGAAGGTTCGGTGTATCCGTCCAAGCTGGCGCCGCGCGACGTCGACTACCGCATTCCCAACATGGCGCAACGCTTGCGCATCAACCAGATCATCTACGATGAGCTGGTGTACGGACGACTGCTGCCAGAGTCACGGGCGTACTTTCAGGATGTGATCCGCGATCTCGGCGACGGCGGCTGCGACGGCGTCGCGTTGGCCTGCACCGAGATTCCGTTGCTCATCGGCCCGGACGACTCTCCGTTGCCGACGCTCGACTCCACGCGCATCCTCGCCCGCGCCGCTCTTCGCGAGGCGACGACAATGGAAGCCGCAAAATCGTGACGCGCGAAAATTCGCAGGCTGGTTCAGCGCCGCTGTCACGCCGCGGCGGCCGGCGCCGCCAACGCCAACATCACTTCGGTCCAGCCGTCGACGATGAAATCGATTCCGATGAACAGGCCGATCGCCCACAGACCCGAAATCGGCCATGAGCCCAGGATCGAGAACCCCAGCACCAACGAGATTGCGCCGTTGAATATGAGCCACCCGCGATGATGCATCGGGGTGGTAAACGCGACAAAGAGTCGGAAAGTTCCGGCGGCGATCAGGATCATCGCGATGATCAGCGTCAGCGTGATCGCGGCCGCACCGGGATTTGCAACGAAGATCAAGCCGGCGACCGCGTAAAGTATCCCGCCGAGCAGGTTGATGAAGAAGCCGCCCCAGCCGCGCCGCGCGAAACCGTGAATTACTTCCAGCACGCCGGAGATCACCAGCAGCCAGCCCAGAAACACCATCGACACGAGCGTCATCGCGAACGTCGATCCCAGCGCGATCGTGCCGCACACGATCAGCAGGATGCCGACGCACAGAAACCAGGTGCGATGCTGGCGGACTTCCTCGATTCCGGCTACGGACAGGATTGGGTCGGCCATCGTTCCTCCCCCTTTCTTCAGTTCCGTCAGAGGACGCCTACACCATTGTATACGATCTCGATTTCTCTTCAGTCGGAGTCGCTGAAAAAGAATCCCTTGTGTGACGATTTCCAGCGCCCGAGCGATCGAAACTTGGGCGAGAGGCGGGGAACTCAACCTCTCGCCACCAGACTAGTTAGTTCGGCGCCTCACAGCTGATACACACCTGACAAGTCGGATTGGAATTTGGAGCGGAACATGGTGACGCTCCGCTATTGCCGCTCAGGTCAGTGCAGGTATCGTTGTTGTGGCATGGGCTCGCATTCGTCCCGACGGTGCAGCTCGGGACAACCTTCACTCCGCCCGAACTGTTATTTACGCAGGCAAACGTATGTCCAGCAGTGCTCGCCAAGGTTTGCCCGATGGTTTGCCAGCCGTTCCCGAAAAACGTATTCACGTCAACGATAACTGGCAACAAGTCTGCTCCCCGATTGCAACTACAGGAATAGCCTCCGGTGACAAAGATGCCCCCCGGACCCCCCGCGTCATTGCATGTAACACGAAT
>DASQHV010000016.1:0-6278 GCA_035631915.1 Candidatus Acidiferrales bacterium
GCGATCTCGCCGTCACGAAACTCGGGGCCCCAATACGCGTGCTCCATCACGAAATCGCGAGGCCGCGATGCGCTGCGGTGCCACGCATCCGCAGCGGCGCCGATCGCAAGCCCGGCGTCGCCGGCCGCTGATTGAATGTAGACGTCCTCGAATCCGGTCTGCTCGAGTATCTTGCCGTTGACGACGCAGTTGTACGCCACGCCGCCCGCCAGGCAGAGCTGCTTCAGTCCGGTCGCTCGACGCAGGCTGCGCAGCCGGTCGATGATCACTTCCTCCAGCCGGCGCTGCATCGACGACGCCACCGTGAAGTCGCGCTCGCCGACTGGCGCCGACGCATCGCGCGCTGCGCCCAACCGCTCGACGAGAAAGTTCGAGTAGAGCCGGCCGATCGTCGGTTCGCCGCCGCCCCACGTCATCTCGACGCCCGAACTGTGATGCGTGAAGTATTCGGGCGCGAGCGCGAAGTCCATCCGTCCACTGTTCGGTGCAATCACGATATTGCGAAATTCCTCGATCAGTTCGGGCTCGCCGTACGATGCCAGGCCCATCACCTTGTACTCGTCGCCGTACTTGGGAAATCCCAAATACTGCGTGAGCGCCGTGTAGAAGATTCCCAGCGAGTGCGGAAATCCGACGGCGCCCATCGGCGTGATCGTCCCGCCACGGCCCACGCCCCACATCGCGCTGGCGAAATCCCCCAGTCCGTCGATCGAAAACAACGCCGCTTCGTCGAACGGCGAAACCAGGAACGAACTCGCCAGATGCGCGCGATGATGCTCGACGCGGCGCACGGGGACCTCGTCGGCGGTCGCGCCGAGCGCGCGCGCTGCCGCGGCGCCGATCGACGCGAAATGCGATTGCGCAGCCAGGCGATCGCGGGCCCGCGCCGGCATCTTCAACGCGTGCCATGCCTTTTGCGCAATTCGAGCCCACGGGTCGCGCGCCACCGCCAGAATGTCGATGTCGCGCGCCGATGCGCCCGCGGCCTCAACCACGTAGCGCAGCGCCTCGGTCGGGAATCCGGCGGCGTGCTTTATCCGGTTGAAGCGTTCTTCTTCGGCGGCAGCCACCAGCCTGCCGTCCACGAAAGCGGCTGCGCTCGCGTCACCGTGATAGGCGTTGATACCTACGATTAGCATTCGGCTATCGACAACTGGCTATTGAAAGAGAAATTACTGACTATTGGAGTGACTATTGGAAATTGCGGCTTTACCGGTAAGTATCGGGCCGCTTTGCTGCACCAGGGCCGCGTTGTAAATGGCCAGCAGCTCCACCGCGCGTCTTTCCCAGGAAAATTCCTCGGCCATCCACCGGCGTGCGCGTTCGCTCACTTCTTCCAGCGGCTTCAGACTCATCGCCTCGATCGCGAGCGCGAGGCTCGCCGGTTCATTGCTCACCCACAGGCCGCAGCCCCGTCGCTCAAGTTCGCTCCATGGCGTCCCCGTACTCGCAATCACTCCCGCCCCATGCGCCAGCGCCTCGGCGATCACGTTTCCAAAATTCTCGGTGTACGACGGCACCACGAGTACGTCGGTTCGTTCGAGCATCCGCTGTTTTTCCGTGCCGCGGATGTCGCCGAGCATCGTCACTTCCGACTCCAGCTCGCGTCGAGCGATCTCTCCGCGGAGTCGTTCCTCGTACTCGCGCGTGCCCGCGCCGGCGATCTCCAGCGAAAATGCCGGCACGCGCTTGTCTTTCACAATCCGGCACGCGGCAAGAAGGTTCTCGACGCCCTTCTTCGGATCGAGGCGGCCGAGGAAGCCGAGCCGCAGTCGCGGACCGCGCGGCGGCCGATTCACGGTTGCAGGTACCTCGACGCCGTTGGTGACCAACGCGATAGTCGCGCCCGCAAATCTCGCGCGCGTCTCCACCGCTTCCTGTTCAGATGTCACCTGCATCGTCAGCCGCTCGGGCGCCACCAGCCGGCACAGCTTGTCCCACAACGACTTGAGCGTGGTGCGCCGCGACCGGTCCCAGCGCTGCAACGCGCCGTGCGGCGACCAGACAACGGGACGCTTGAGCATTCTCGCCGCCAGCAGGGTCGGGATCGTCGGGAACGAGTATGCCGCGTGAAGGTGAACGATATCGGCCCATCGAACGTGCTCAGTCAGTGCGACGAGCATCGCTGGCGAGACCGACTGCCGCGCGACGCGCGGACAATACGTCACCTCGAATCGCTCGCCGTGCGCGTACCGCGACATCGACTCGGCGTCGAGCGCTTTCCCCGGCCCGTTGGCGTCGGTCGTCAGCACCCGGACCGCGGCGCCGCTGCGCGCCAGATGCCGGCTGGCCTGATACGCCGACTCCACCATCCCGCCGTAACACCACGCCGGAACGAAGAAAGGGCTAACGTGCAGCACCCGCGGCGCGCCGCGCTCGGTTTCAGTATGCGAATTCAATTTGAACCTGGCAGCAGCGGAATCGTGCGCGACGCCAGCGCCTCATCGAGTGCGATTCCGTCAGCCTCGGCCACTTCCATCAACAGATGCACCAGCGCGATGAAGACGATGCTCCATGGAATCGCGCCGAGCACCAGCGATGCCGCCGAGCCGACGTCAAACATCCTTGACGAGATGTACACGGCGCCAACCAGGCCGCCGAGTCCCATTCCCGGATGCACGTAGATTTCAAGCAGCAGCCGATAGATCAATCCGAAAATGAACATCCCGACAATCACCGCGGCTAATCCAAAGTTCGCGTACAGCTCGACGATCTGCGGCAGGTTGATCGAAGTCGTGTGATTCCATTTCGAGATCAAACCGTACCGATGCCCGAACGTTTGCCCGCTCATCTCTTCCGGTTTGCCCGGCATGATGAAGCGCGGGATGGGCTTGAACAAAATCGGGTAGTACGACTCGCCCTCCCAAAAAGGAATCATTGAGGGAGTGTCTTCGAGCACTTCCCCAAACACCGTGAACTGCCCCAGCCGCAGGCTTGCGAACTCGATCAAGGCCTGCGGCGGAACCGCGCCGCCGATCGTGATGCGATACAGGATGTCGCTGAACAGGCGAATCTTTTGAACCGTCGACGCCTGTGCCAATCTTCCGCCCGCCCAAGTTGCAGCGCGAAACGGAGCCTCAGCCGGGCGCACGATGAAAAGCGCAACGGTGCCCAACGCCAGCATCTTCCAGGGAATCGCGCGCCGCACCGACGCAAACATGAACGCCACCGCGGCGCCGACTATCAGGCCGCTGGCGGCGGAGCCCGTCCCCAACCCGATCGCGATTCGCACCGGAATTAGAAATCCCCAGATGAAGATCGCCGTAAAACGATCGACGCGCCCGACCAACTGCAGCGCCACCAGCGTGCAGATTCCAACCATCGAAAGATCGGCCGCGAACGCGCCGACCTGCGCCAGGCTCTCCGGCAGCGCGGACACGGCGCGTGGCGTGGACACAAACAGTCCGCCGACGCCGAGCACCAGCGCGACCAGTTTCACCGCCCGCTCGTCGCGCCATCGCAGATTGAAGCGCGGCAGAATCGGCGCGAATATCCAGCGCGCCGGTCCGTAGTATCCGGCGAACGTGCAATACAATCCAAGAAGTGAGTATCCAAGTGCGATAGTAATATAGGGTCCGGGAATAGTCGGACTGAATAGTCCAGTTGCATAGCGCTTCAGCAAAAATACCGGTAACGCAAAATAGTACGCGAATATCAGCGCAGCGAACGGCATGAAGGGTATCGAGCGGTCGGCTCCGGACATCCACAGCCAAACCGGCAGGGCTACCGATGCGATGATCGCGGAAGCAAAGATCCGCTGCCAGAGGGTCGGCGGCGCCGGAGCGTAGAGGTTCAGCGCCAGCAACGCGACTACGACGGTCGCGGCGAGCTTCGTCGCTTGTCGAAGCCCACCCGCACCCGGATTGCGCGTCGAGACCCGCGCGTACCATTCATCGTTGGCTGCCGGGGCGAGCGCGGTAGTTTGATTCAGTTCGGACACAATTGAGCTCGAAGCCGCTAGCGCGCGACCGCTGCAGAAGCGGACGCCGGATGGTTCTTCAGCGCTTTCGCGCAGGCCAGAATTTCCCGGAGGCGATCATCGTACGAGTGCTTTCCGTTCACGATTGCCTGCCGCCCCGCCGCCGCAATCCGCTCGCGGTCAGTGTCGCGCGCGAGATAGCTCTTCACCTTCGCCACGAATTCATCAGGCGTGCCGAAGAACGCTGCATCGACGTCTTCGGCGAACAGTTCGGAGTGCGTAGCGCTGCGCTCGGCCAGCATGAATCCGCCGCACGCGGGAATCTCGAAAGTCCGCATCACATGATCGTCGCGATTGGAGCGGCGACACAGGTTGACGGCAATTTTGGCCGCGCCGACCGCCAGCCGGTAGTCGCGCCCCACCGCGAAGCCGCGCGCATATGGGCGTAGCTCCCGCACTCGTTCCCAGTAGCCGCCGTAGAGATTGAGTGCGACGCCGGGCAATCCGCTGACAAGTGCGGTGAAATACGGCGCTCGATCATCGTCGCACCCGCCGGCGAACATCACATCGCAAGCAAATCGGCTTCGCTCCTCGTCGGTGGCCGGTGGTTCCGGAAAGTGCACGTCAGGCTTGTAGCCAAACCTGACGTACGCGGCGTGAGCGCAACCGGTCGCGATCACGTCGGGCACGATGGCGCGCTTCGTACACACGTAGAGATCGTAGACTGGAATCGACTCGAGCAAATCGTGCGAGCTGTCGGCCGAGTTGAACGGATCGTCGGTGGCCCAGTTCACTAGCATCGCGCCGGTCGCAGCCTTGACCGCTCTGAGAGTCGACGCGGTGAAACAGCTTCCTTTTCCGATTAGTACCAGATCCGGCGAAAATGTCGTCGCCTGCTCGACCAGTGCGCGGTTAAGTTCGCGATAGCCGCGACGCGGATGGCCCATCACGCGGCCGGCGATCCGATCGGCCAAGGAGATGGCGGACGGGATGAATTTCGCTTCGTCGAGGAAGCGGAACTCGTCTTCGCCCCTCGCCGCGCGACGCTCGAGCGCTTCGAGAAAATGCGCGCTCGACGGATAGTAGGCCGTCGTTTCAGAGTAGAGAATTCTCATCGATGCCGGCGCCTTGATCCGGGCTTCGCACGCCGCTCAACTGCAGAATCCGTTCGAGTGCCGGTGCGAAGACGCGCTTGTAGTTGTACCGACTTTCGAATGCGCGCCGGGCCGCGAGGCTCATCGCGATGTACCGCTCGCGGTCGCCGAGAATAGATGAAATCGCGCGCGCGATCGATTGAGGATCTTCTACGTCGACGTACTCCACCCACTCGGCATCGCCCAGGAAATCGCGGTAGCTCGGGCGATCGGGTATCACCGCCGGCAGTCCCATCGCGGCGTACTCGAAGATCTTGTTGCTCGCCGAACCCATGTACTCGAGATTCTTTGTGACGGGTTTGTACAGCGAGAGGCCTAACGACGCCGATGCGGAACGCGCAACCACCTCGGCAGGTCGCAGCCATCCGTCAATTGAAACCCGTCCGCCTATCCCGAGGTCCGTCGCCAAAGCCTTCATCCGCGCTTCAAATTCAGGGAAGTCGCTCCCGATTATGCGGAGGCGTACGGGTTCGTCGAGTCTCGCGATCGCCCGAATCGCTTCCAGGTGGCCGTTACTCTCACCGACGTTCCCTACATATACAGCTTCGCGAGCGAGCAAACGGCGCGCGATAGTATCGTTCCAGTCGGCGGGAGGGCGAAAGTAATCCGAGTCGGGACAGTTCGGTACAATGATCGGCTCCCGTAGGTCTTTCGCGAGTGCCAGCCAAATGCGCGCGCGATTTTCCTCCGGAAACACCACTTGAGCGGCCCACTTTGTACCCAGTACCGCCGCCTTCACGACCCAGGTTTGCAGCGAGGTCAACGGAACGTGCTGCGTCTCCATCAGCTCGTGAGGATGAAAAAACACCGGCGTGGACCGTCGGCCGGCTTGCGCGATCAGAGCCGCGACGAACGCGTGCGGATCGTAGGAATAGATGACCGCCGGGTGGATTTTCCTGACCAGAGTGCGCGCTCGCGCGACGAACCGAGCATATTCGGTCAGCTTCGCACGCGGGTTCGCCGTTTCCTTTTCGCGCATCGATGCATATTCGCCGAAGCGCTCGATAGTCACATCGGCCGGCCACTCTTCGCACGGATCCCGTGTGTTTCGACAGAGGATATGAATGTTGAAATAGTTATTTAGTATTCGAACTGCATACACAGTCGGCGGATAGTAATCCGGATTTTGATAGATGGTTATGAGCAGTCGCGGCTTCACTGAGGTCACTCTCGAGCGTTCCGACTCCCAAGCGGAGTCATTGGCG
>DASQHV010000017.1:0-1576 GCA_035631915.1 Candidatus Acidiferrales bacterium
GAGTAGATCAATTCTATAAGCATTCTCTACGGTTAGATCTTCATAGCGGATCGGAACGAAAACCTGCTTGCGAACCACCAATCCCTGCTTCAACAACTCGTGTGCGAGGCACAGCTCGTAGGCGCCTTCCAATAATCCCGGCCCAAGTGCCGTATGGACTTTCAGTGCGGACCCAATAACGACGCTGCCAATCTCGTTTTCCGTCATTTCCTGCGCCCTCCGCGAATCCCCGGCGTCCTCTGCGCTGAAAACTTCCCCTCAAAGAATGAGCCCGCCATCGACGACGATCGTCTGTCCCACCACATAAGCCGCGAGCGGCGACGCCAGGAACAGCGCGACGCCGGCCATGTCGGCGGGCGTGCCGAAGCGGCCGAGCGGGATCTCGCGCAACGCGCCCTCGCGGCGCTGCGGATTGTCCATCGTCACCTTGGTGAGCTTGGTGTCGACGAGACCGGGCGCGATGCCGTTGACGCGGATGCCGTCGCCCGCCCACGCCTCGCCCAAGGTGCGCGTCAATCCCATCGCGCCGGTCTTGGACGCGTTATACGCGGGATTGCCGCGCGTCGAGTGAAAGGCCGCCGTCGAGCTCACGATGATGAGCGAGCCCCGGCTCGCCGCGAGCTGGTCGTGAAACTTCGCGGCGCACGCCATGAGGCTGTTGAGATTGACGTCGATGACCTTTTGAAACCCGGCGATCGCGAACTCGCCGCGCTTGTAGAGCACGGTGCCCT
Source organism: Candidatus Acidiferrales bacterium (assembly GCA_035631915.1). Taxonomy (GTDB): domain Bacteria; phylum Desulfobacterota; class Binatia; order Binatales; family Binataceae; genus Binatus. Next base: position 732 of record DASQHV010000017.1, read on the forward strand.
GCGCCAGCACGAGCACGTCGAGCCGAGCGAACGGCGGCGCATAGGCCTCGATCGCCGCGAAGTCCGCCACGTCGAGGCGCGCGTAGTGAAGCCCGGCGAGATCCGATCCCTCCGCGCCGGCATAGTCGCGGGCGTGCGCCCGCGTGCCCCAGACATGGACCGCCGCGCCCCTCGCCCGAAACGCCTGGGCGATGCCGTTGCCGATGCCGCTGGAACCGCCGACGACGAGAACGGACTTGCCGGTGAAGTCGAGATCGTCCATGTGCTCCTCCCCGTCATCCCTGCGAAACCCGATTTCGCTGGTCGAAACAATTTTCTACGCGATTCTCGCGCCCTGCGGAATCGCGCGCTTTTGAGATGTCTTTATTTTGTCTTTTGGCGAAATTCCCTGCGCAAGGCTGCAACCGACGGCTAGACTGGCGCGATGATGAGACCGTCGCGCCCGCTTGCCCGCCACGGGAGCCCGTCTTCATGACGGCGCGGCGCCAAGCCAGCAATCTGTCGCCGCCGCATTTCACCCTCGATCCCTCGCTCGCGGTGAAGCATCGCCTGCTCTCGCATCTTCTGGCGTATTGGCGGTGCAAGGCCGGCGCGCGCGCGATGCCTGCGCGCGCCGACATCGACCCGCTCGACCTGCGCGAGCATATGGGCTGGATGATCCTGACCGATGTCGCTTCATCGCCGCTGCGTTTTCGTTTTCGCCTCATCGGCGCCGAGGTCACTCGCCTCGTCGGCCGCGACAGCACCGGCAAGTTCTGGGACGAGATCTACGCGCCCGCGATCTACGACGCGACCACCGCGGCGATGCGGTGGGTCGTCGAGCACCGCCGCCCCTTGCGCGTGCT
>DASQHV010000018.1:0-8828 GCA_035631915.1 Candidatus Acidiferrales bacterium
GCTCTACCTTTTCGATCCCCAGCGCGAGCGAATCGTGCTGCGCGCCACCGTCGGCCTCGATCGCGAGTCGGTCGGCAAAGTGTCGATGCGCTTGAATGAGGGCCTGGTCGGCCTGGTGCTGGAGAAGGACGAGCCGGTTTACGTGCCCGACGCGATCAGCCATCCGCGCTACAAATACTTTCCCGAGACTGGCGAGGAGCGCTACCACACGTTTCTCGGCGTGCCGGTGCTCGACGGCCGCCACAAGCCGCTTGGCGTGCTGGTCGCACAAACGCTGGAGCGGCGCAAGTTCAGCAAGAGCGAAATCCGCCTGCTCAGCACCGCCGCCAACCAGGTCGCGCAAATCCTGTCGCACTTCCGCTTGCGCGAATCGCTCGCGACCAAGGAAAAGGAGCGCCTCGAATACCGGCGCCGCATGATCGAGGCCAACCGCCAGCTCAAGGACTACGAAAAAGTCGGCGGCAAAACCCGCCACGCCGTGCCGATGAAGATTCGCCGCCCGCGGCTGGCCGGGCTCTCCGCCGCGCCGGGCTTCGCACAGGGCGTCGCGCACGTGGTCGGCACGTTCCTCTCGAGCATCGACCGTCATCAGAAGTCGCGCGATCCCAAGCTGGAGGCGCGCCGCTTCGAGGACGCCCTGTCACGCTCGCTCACCGAGCTTGCGACTCTGCGCGCGCGGATGGCGCCGATGATGCCCGAGTCGGATCTCCAAATCTTCGACGGGCATCGCATGATTCTCGAGGACGAGGAGTTCATCGGCCGCGTGCGCGAGACGATTCGCGACGGTTACACCGCCGAGAGCGCGCTGTTCCGCGTGATCGAGGAGTTCGGCGCGAAGATGCTCGCGGTCGAGGACAACTATCTGCGCGAGCGCGCCACCGACTTTCGCGACGTCGGCCATCGCGTGCTGCGTCATCTCAAGCAGGAGGACAGGAAAGGCGCCTTCGCCAAGCCCACGATCATCGTCGCCGAAGAACTGACGCTCTCGCAACTCACCGTCGTCAGCCACGAGAAGCTCGCCGGCATTGCGCTGCAGTCGGGCGGCGTCACCTCGCACGCGGCGATCCTGGCGCGCGCGTTCGAAATCCCCACCGTGGTCGGCGTCGAACATCTGATGGAATCGGTGGTCGAGGGCGACCAGCTCGTACTAGACGGCAACTCCGGCGTGATCTACGTCAACCCCGGCGCCGAGATCGAGCGCGACTACGTCAGCCTCTCGAAACGCTACGAGGCCTTCAAGAAAGAGCTGATCGAGGAGGGCAACGCGCCGACCGCGACCCACGACGGCCATCGCGTCATGATGCTCGCGAACATCGCGCTCGCGCCCGACATCCATCTCGCGCTGCGCTACGGCGCCGAGGGCATCGGGCTGCTCCGCTCGGAATTTTCGTTCCTCACCTACGAGGATTTTCCCGACGAGAACCAGCAGATCGCGCTGTACAACAGGATGCTCGAGCCGGTCGGCAAGCGCCCGGTCACCATTCGCACGCTCGATATCGGCGCCGACAAGTATCCGCCGTACATGCGCGTCCCGCGCGAGGAGAATCCCTTCCTCGGCTGGCGCTCGATTCGCATCTCGCTCGAGATGTCCGGCCTGTTCAAGGTGCAGCTGCGCGCGATTCTGCGCGTCGCGGCCAAGTACAAGGTCCGCATCATGTTCCCGATGATCTCGAGCCTCGAGGAACTTCGCCGCGCCAAGGAGTTGCTCGCCGAGGCGCAGGCCGAGCTGTTCAAGGAAGGCCTCGAGCACAATCCGAATATCGAAATCGGGATCATGGTCGAGGTGCCGTCGGCTGTGTGGCTGGCGCCGCGCCTCGCGCGCGAGGTCGATTTCTTTTCGGTCGGCACCAACGACCTGATTCAGTATCTGCTCGCCGCCGACCGCAACAATCCCAAGGTCGCGCACCTGTACGAGGCGCTGCATCCCGCGGTTATCTCGGCCATTGCCGAAGTCGTCAACGTCGCGCGAGCGGCCGACAAGGAAGTCTGCATTTGCGGTGAGATGGCCAGCGACCCGCTCGCGACGCTGCTGCTGGTCGGCATGGGACTCGACGAGCTAAGCCTCAGCCCGCTCTTCATCCCCGTTGTGCGCAAGGTCATCCGCGAGGTCGACTACCGCACCGCGCGCCTCATCGCCCGCGAGACTCTGCAGATGGCCAGCGTGCAGGAAATCAAGGGCTACCTGATCGAGCGCTACCGCGACCTCGGCCTGATCAATCTGGTCGAGATGTACCGCTGAGTCGCAACCGCCCTGTTTTTGACCCTGAAAGGCGCAAATTGTTGATACCGTGGGTCTGGAATTCTTTACTCTGACCGAGCGGTTAGATATCGTTCGCCGCGGGTTTCGGGTATGATGCGTCGGAAGAGGCTAATCTGATGGTTCTTCTTGCACTTCTTGTAGCATTTTTTGTCTTCGCAGCCGGCATCCTCTACTGGCTGCTAGGGACCAATCGTTACGGTGGCGACCGCTTGGCGACCGCACTCCAATTGACCGCGCGCGAAGGCGCGCTTGCGGCAGGCGCTGTCAAGCCCGAGCCCTGCCGTACTATTCGCATCTATTTCATCAAGCCCTCCCGCTACGACGAGGAAGGCTACGTTCAGTATTTTCGCTACGGCGTGCAGCCCAACAATACGCTGACGGTTCTGGCCGCATTGAACGAAGCGTTTAACAAGCGCTACGCCGCCGAGCGCAACGTCCGCCTCGAGACGATCATCTGGGACGAAATATGCGACGGTGTGGTCAGCCCTGAAACAATTAAGGCGATAAAGGAAAAGGCGCGCGAGGACGGCGTCGAGCTGCTCATCGGCATGGCTGGCGTCCAGTCCAACCAGTATCCGCGCGGCCGCGATCTCGCGCTGCAATTCGTAGCCGAGGGTCTGCCCACGATGATGGGTGGATTCCACGTCAGCGGATTTCCCGACTCGGTGAAATTTCTCAACGAGTGCGGAGTCACCACCGTCGTCGGCGAGGCGGAAAATATCTGGGGCGATATCGTCGAGGACTTTCTGCGCGGCGAACTGCGCATCCACTATTCCGTCACGCAAGGCATTCGCGCCAAGACCGGACAGGACGACATCATCGTTCCGCTCATCACCGAGTCGCTGCTTCCCGTGCTCGACGATCGCTACCTGACGCGCTTTTTCAACGAGACGATGACCACGCTCGACACTTCGCGCGGATGCCCCTTCACGTGCTCGTACTGCAGCGTGAAAAACGTGATGGGCCGCACGATGCGCTCGCGCGAGCCGGACGCGGTGGTCACCTGGGTGCGCGACGCGTGCCGCAACCACGGCATCGAGTCGCTGTTCCTCGTCGACGACGATTTCTTCCGCTCGCCGCGATGGGAAGAGATTCTCACCGGCCTGGTCGAAGTGAAGAAGGAGTACCCGAAGCTCTCGTTCATGATGCAGGTTGACGTCGACGCGTCGTGTTACGCCAACGTCGCCGAGGGCGAGACCGAGACCGCCAAGCATCGCCGCAGCAAGAAGTTCACCGAGCTCGCCGCGGCCGCCGGATGCTACCAGGCGTTCGTCGGGATCGAGTCGCTCAACCCCGATAACCTGAACTTCGCCACCAAGTACCAGAACACCGACGACCGCCAGCACAAGTGGAAGATCGAGGCGGCGCGCGCCCACGTGATCGACAAGTACCGCCGCGTAGTCGAGAACTGGCACAAGGTCGGCGTCTCGGTGCACGCCGGCTACATGCTCGGCTTCCCGTTCGACGGCCCCGATTGCGGCCGGGTCGCCGCCGCGACGCTCAGAAAAATCGGCTTCGACATCGTGTCGTTCTTCATCATGACGCCGCTGCCCGGCACCGAGGACCAGGCGCGCTTCACCAAGGAAGGCTCGATCATCGACTGGGACTTCAACCAGCTCGACTCGCAGCACGTCACGCTCAAGCACGACAAGCTCGACAAGGAAAGCTGGCTCGGCGCGTATCGCGACGCATTCCTCGGCTTCTATTCACTTCCGCGCTTCGTGCACACGCTGCTCACCGTATGCCGCGGGCGCGGGCTCGACGCCGAGTCGCGCCGCGCGGTGCTGCGTCAGTTCACCTACTATTTTTTCAGCTATCGCCAGGGACGCCATCCGATGGTCGGCGGCATCTGGCCGATCCGCCGCCGCGACGTCCGCCGCGCCGCAGTCACCGACGACGAGGCGCGCCGCTTCTATCTCGGCGGCAAGCGCTTCGACGCGATCCTGCGCGGCGACGGTGGCGAAGGCTTCGCCGCGGCGCCCGCCTGAGCCTCGCGGCGACGTCGCAACGCAGTACGTTCGCCGTGCGAGGGATCGCAAGCGTTCACCCGCGCTTCCTGCACGCATATTCGCAACCGATCCAAATGAGCGCGCTGGCGCGCCGCATCTTGCGCAGACGCCGCCTAAACCGCTAGGGATTTCATCCCGTGGATAACCACCTCATTGGCTTGCCGGCCCTGGTCGTCATCTTCCTGGTAATCGTCGCGCTGATTTTTCTCCGGCCGCTGCGACGGCTGGCTGTGCTGCTGATCCGGCTCGCCATCTTCGTCGCCGGGGTCGCGGTCGCGGTCGGCGGCATCGCGATGATCCTGAACAACGAGACCATCTTCGAGAAACCGGGCGCGGGCCAGCGCGTTACGCGCTTTCTCACGATGAACTCCGCGGCCGCCAGCGCCAGCGGTTCCGGCGCCGTCACCTGCGACATGGGCGACAAGCCCAAGCCCGCGCCGTCGGCGTCCGAGACTCCAGCCGCTGCGGCGGCGCCAACTCCGCTACCGAAGAAGCACGCACCGAAAGAGCAGGCCGCCAAAGGTCCGGAGGTGATTCGGACCGCGCAGCCGATCACGACTCCCGCGCCGCTCGAGGACATCTATCCCGAGTTGATTCGCCGCAGCTTTCCCGGCATCTCGCGCCAGAAGCTTTTTCAACTCTCGCAAGCCACGATCAATTCGCTCGGCGGATGGAAAATCGTCAAGGCCGATCCGGGCCGCTACACCATCGATTGCATCTACACCACGCGATTCATTCGCTGGGAAGACGACGTAAGAGTCACGATTCAACCGTCGGGTGAAATCGACGTCTGCTCCCGCTCGGGCACCGCGCGGCCCAATCCTACCTCGGCGCTCGCAATTTTTCCCGGCGACCTCGGCGCGAACATCGCGCACATCAAGGAATTTTACGAGGCGCTCGAACCGAAGATGGACCAGGTCTACAAGGAAGAGCAGGACAAGGAGAACGCGAAGAAGCCCCACTGATTCAGCGTTTGCGACTCGTCTTTTTCCGCTTCGCCTTCTTCTTTTGAGGTCGCGAGAGTGGCGCCGCCAGCGCGCGTGCAATCGTCGCCTCGACAAATTCGACGACGACGGTTTCACCGTCGACGTTGCGATTTCGCGGCGGCGAATCCGCGCGCAGCTCGCGATACAGCTCGATCGTCTCGCGAATCGCGCGGGCGCACTCCGCCCGCGAATTCGCGCCGAGCGTCGGGCTGAGCCGCGGCGCCAGCTCGGGCGCAACCGTCTCGATTCGCCGCACCCCGCGCTGCTCGGCGCCGCGCCGCCGCGCGATCATCGGACCGAGCACATACGAGCGAATGTCGCTCAGCCCGCCGATCGTCTCGAACAACTCGCCGCGTCCGAACTTGGTCGCCAGGTAGTGAATCCACACCCAGAATCGCTCTTCGAACCATTCCGGCGCCGCGTTGGGCCAGCGTGGGGCGCCTCCTGCGATTCGCTCTGCCACGCGTCCATCGCGCTCCCAGAGCACGACTGGCGTTTCGATCAGCCGGTCGAGGTCCTTGAGGATCACGAATTTCAGATCGACGTGCAGCAGCGGCTCCGCGTACAGGCAAATCAGCAGGCGCGGCTCGCCGACGTGTTCGCCAATGAACGCATACTGCAAGCGCCCCAGCGCCGCCGCGAACTCGCGCCGTTGCGTCATCACCGCGCCGTAGTCGGCGTCGCGCACCACCAGCACCAGGTCGAGGTCGGAATACTTGTCGATCTGATTGCCGATGTACGAGCCGCCGGCCAACAGACCAAGAAAGCGTGGGTCGGCTGCGAGCGCCGCGGCCGCGCGGTCCGCGAAATCCGCGTGCGGTGTCCCAATTTCCTTCATGTTCGATCGACAGGATAGCAAGAGCGGCGTCGCTGTCAGCTACCGCTCGCGCCGGTAAATCCGATAGGATCTTACGCGATGATCAAGGATTCGCAGATCGACGCGCTTGCCACACACCTGGTCCAGGGCCTGATCGACAAGGGCGCAATCAAGCCCACCCGCGACGTCAAGGAACTGGTCGCGTGCGTGGTCGAGCTGATGTCCGAAAATTTCGAGACCGAAGCCGCGATCGACGACGAAGCCGACCGCATGGCCGAAGCCGAGGCGCGCAAGGACACTCGGCTCGACGTCACCCGGCTGCGCAACATGATCCGCCAGCGTCTTGCCGAGAAAAGGAACTTCACGCTCTAGCGCCGCAGCTCGATCGACGCGCCGGCGCGATCGTTCCGCGCGCGGCCACTGCGGGCGGCCACTGATTGATGATCTTCGCGGTCGCCACCCCGCAGTTGTAGTCGCCGCCGCTGATGTTGTTGTCGCTGTCCGGTTCGTTGAATGGAACCAGCGCAAAGATGATCGGACTCGACGTGATCCCCGCAAAGTCTCCCGTACCTGACGCCTTCAGCAGCCCTTTGCCCTTGCTGTTGATGCTGATCGTCAGATTGAGGTCCGCCATCGTCGAGGTGCTCGTGTTGTAGTCGAACGCGTCGGTCGTACCTTTGAACGAGTATTTTACGCTCGCGGCGGTGGTCTTTTTCACGATCATTCCCGCGGGAACGTCGAGCTCGAAAACCCCGTTGATGTTGAGTGGATTGCAAACCAAGCCGTTACCAAAGAATATCGCGACCTCCTGATTCGAGAGGTCATTGTCGAGGTCGATATCATTGGTGACCTGGAACTGCGCGACCACCTTGAACGTGTCGCACGGCGGCATCCCGCTCTTGCAGGACGTGATGTGCTTGATCCTGGTCGCCGGCGCCTGAAAAGTAATTTCAGGTGCGAGCGTCACCGCCTGCGCCGGCCCGGTCGCCGTCATCAGCAAAACAAAACCCGCAACGAGGGAAAAAATCATTCGCCGAACCATCGATTCCTCCAACCAGACAACCGCTTGCGCCATGATTCCCAGCCTACTTCGAACTCGTGATGCTGACGTTTGTGACTCCGCAATTGTAGTCCCCGTCGTTGATGCCGGGATCGTTGTCGGCGTCAGGCTCCAGGAAGGGAATCATCGCGAGACGAATCATCGCTTCCTCTTGCCGGTAACTTCTTGAAGATGTGGCATCAAGCCGCTGACGCTTCCCGAGGCACGCTAGTGTCGCCGGTGCGGCATGTCAAATGACCTCGTGCGCACAGCGGAAAAATCCGGATGCGTCCGGCGCGCGAAGATGATAGCAATGCACATATGCTCGCGCTCTCGCTCCGCGAGCCGGCTCCTTGATCAAATGAAATGAAACTCTCCGAAGCACGCGTACTCTTTTTGGCCCGCGAATCGCTGGCCAAGCTCCGCGACGAGGGCCTCGCCGAGATCGCGAACTTTCCGCTCGCACTCCGCCAGGCGCGCGAACTTGTCGCCCACTTCAACGAGGAGGGCGATGCCGTCGACGCCGTCGTGCGGCGCAAGATCAATTCCATCAGGCGCGGCATCGTCGAGGGCTCCAACGAATGGGCGCTCCTCTACAAGCGCTACCGCGACGAGGAACTGCGCAAGAAGGGCACCCAGCGCTGACGCCCGCAATCATGGACGACCACGAATTCCTCGCGCGCTCCGACCAATGCCTAGGCAAGGTCACCAAGTGGCTCGAGGGCTTCGATCCCGACGAAGTGGATTACACCACCGGCGACGGCGTCGTGACTATCGAGTTCTCGAGCGGCGCGAAATTCATCCTCTCGCGACAATCGCAGATGAAGCAGATGTGGCTCGCCGCGGGCGCCCGCGCATTCCACTACAACTGGGATGCCGCGAGTGACCGCTGGCTCGACGACAAGGATGGAAACGAGCTCTTCGCGCGCCTGGCCGAGTCGATCTCCGAACAACTCGGTCATCCGGTCGAATTCTGAGCGGACCGCGCAGCTACACGTTCTTTCCGTGCTGTAAAGTATCTTTCTGTACGCGTCGCTCGTCGTGTATGAGAGGAGCAAGCTGTTACGGCCATGGCAGAGCCGGAATTCCCGAATCAAATTCGCGACGACGCGCGCGCCGCATGGCATCGCTACGTCGATTTTTTCACCCCGTTTCGCCCCGAGCTCTTCAGGTATTGCCGAAGGCTCACGGGCAACGTCTGGGACGCCGAGGATCTCGTGCAGGACACGATGGTGCGCGGCTTCGGCGCGCTCAGTCATGTGAATGGAGCGATCGGCAATCCGCGCGGCTATCTAATTCGTATCGCGACCAACCTCTGGACCGACGCCCTGCGTCATCGAGCGATGGCCGGCACCGCGCTCGCAACCCATCGCGACGTCCAGCAAGCGCCGACGCCCGCCAATCCCGACTCGCGCGAGGTGCGCGACGCCGGTGCGCGGCTGATGCAGATGCTCCCACCGCAGGAACGCGCCGCTCTGGTCCTCAAAGAGGTGTTCGACATGACCCTCGACGAGATCGCCGAGACCGTCGGCACCTCGGTTGGCGCGATCAAGGCTGCGCTGCATCGCGGCCGTATCCGCTTGGACGAGTCGCCGGACGCGGCGCCCGCGCGCCGACCGATGCCTTCCGCCGCACTCGTCGATCGCTTCGTCGAGCGCCTCAACGCATCCGACCTGCCGGGACTTCTCGCCTTGATGCTGGATACCGGCACTGTCGA
>DASQHV010000019.1:0-11714 GCA_035631915.1 Candidatus Acidiferrales bacterium
GAGCGCGTGGCGGCCGTCAAGTGTCATCAGCGACAGATGTGGCGCGATCGACTTGGGCTCGAACGACGGCTCGACGCCAAACGCCGCGGCCAGCGGCGCGCGCGTGTCGCACTCCATCAGTAGGGTATTCGCTCTGTCGCCGGCTGCGAGCCGGGCGATCGCGGCGCTGAGCGCGGACTTTCCCACACCGCCCTTCCCGAGCACGATCAGCACCCGGCGGGCAAGAATGTTGTTCAACATTTCGGGCGGACGGTTACGCGGCGTAAGCCAGTGCGCGACTACCAGCGCACGAGATTCGCGCCCCAGGTCAAGCCGCCGCCGCACGCATTGAGCATCACGAGATTGTTGTCACGGATGCGGCCCTGCTCGAGCGCCTCATCCAGCGCGATGGGGACCGAAGCGGCGGAGGTGTTGCCGTAGCGATCGATGTTGGTGAAGACCTTGTCCTGAGGCATGCCCAGGCGCTCGGCGACGGCCGAGATGATTCGCAGATTGGCCTGATGCGGAACGAACAGATCGATTTCGTCCAGCTTGACGCCTGCGCGATCGGCGACCTGACGGCTGACTTCCTCCATGCTCTTGACGGCAATCTTGAACAGCTCGGGCCCCTTCATTTTGATCGCGTCGTCGGCGCAGCGGCGGATTTCCGAATCCACGGTGCCGCGCGTTCCGGTGGCGCGAACGGAGAGCAGGCTCCAATGTTCGCCTGAAGATCGAAGCAAACTGGACAGCACGCCGCGATTGCCGGGTTCCGAGACCATGACGCACGCGCCGGCGCCGTCGCCGAACAGCACGGCGGTGCGGCGATCGTTCCAATCGACCATCGTGGATAGAGCGTCGGCGCCGATCACGAGCACGCGATTGAAGTCGCCGCCGCGCATGTGCGCGTCCGCGACGGAAATCGCGTAGACGAAGCCGGAGCACGCCGCCGCGACGTCGAACGCAGGGATGGACGAGATGCCCAGGCCGTTCTGTACCTGGCAGGCGAAACTTGGGAACGCGAACTCCGACGAGACGGTGCCGACGATAATCGCGTCGAGGTCAGACGGCTTCATCCCGGCACGGGAGAGTGCGGTGCGGCTCGCGGCGATCGCGATCTCCGCCAGCGACTCGCCGTGGCGCATCGCGTAGCGCTGGCCGATACCCGTACGCGACCTGATCCATTCGTCGGAGGTATCCATGTACCGCTCGAGATCCTTGTTGGTCAGAGCGGTGCGCGGGACTGCGCGCCCGGTGGCGACAATTCTGGAGCCCATCAGATGATCCGGTTAGTCCTGGTTGGCCGGCCTGAACGCCAGCGTGGTGTTGGTGCCACCGAACCCGAAGGAATTATTCAGCGCGATGCGGATTTTCGCCGCGCGCGCCTGATTGGGCACGTAGTCGAGGTCGCATTGCGGGTCCGGAGATTCCTGGTTGATAGTCGGCGGCATCATCCCGCGAGCGATCGCGAGACAGGTGAAGACCGATTCGATCGCGCCGGCCGCGCCGAGCGTGTGTCCGGTCATCGACTTGGTCGAACTGATCGAAAGCTTGGCGGCGCGTTCGCCGAACACGTGCTTGACGGCTTGCGTCTCGGCGACATCGCCCTGCTCGGTGGAGGTGCCGTGAGCGTTGATGTAGTCGACCTCGTTGGGATCGAGGTCGCTGTCTTCCAGGCACATGCGCATGCACTTGGCGGCGCCGCGTCCCTCCGGCGAGGGCGAGGTGATGTGGTAGGCGTCGCTGTTGGCGGCGTACCCGCAGATCTCGGCGACGATTTTCGCACCGCGCGCGAGTGCGGCGTCGCGCTCTTCGAGGATCAACACGCCCGACCCCTCGGCCATCACGAAGCCGTCTCGTTCCTTGTCGAAGGGCCGGCTCGCCTTGGTGGGAGCCTCGTTACGGGTGGACAGCGCGCGCATCGCGACGAACCCGCCGACGCCGAGCGAGGTGATCGCGGCCTCGGCGCCGCCGGTGATCGCCGCGTCAAGGTAGCCGAGTTTGATCATCCGGTACGCCTCGCCGATCGCGTGACTGCCCGAGGCGCAGGCGCTGGTGGTGGCGAAGTTGGCGCCGCGCGCGCCAAACCGAATCGAGATTTGTCCCGGCGCCAGGTTGGCGATCAACTTTGGAATGAAAAACGGCGTCACATGGCGCAGCCCGGTATCGATGAAGACCTTGTGGTATTCCTCGATTGTGCACAGGCCGCCGATTCCGACGCCGACCATCACGCCGACCTGGTCGGCATTTTCCTCGCTGATCTTGAAGCCCGACTGTTGCATCGCCTGCTCGGCCGACGCGACGGCGTACTGGATGAAGGGATCCATCTTCTTGACGTCGCGTTTTTCGATCCAGTCTTCGGGGTTGAAGTCTTTGACCTCGCCTGCGATGCGCGCGGGAAACTGCGACGCGTCGAAACGCGTGATGGGGCCGATGCCGGAGCGACCCGCCATCAGCGCCTCCCAGTTCTTCTCCACGCCGGTTCCGAGCGGCGACACGAGCCCAACTCCGGTGACTACCACGCGGCGATCAAGAATTCGTCTCATCGAGCCCCTCATCCTCCATGGGCGTTCCCTTTTCCATCATCTATCAAAACGCCGCTGCGGTCGAGAATGCGCGAAGGTGGAGCGCGGGGCGCGATTCGCCGAGCCGCACCAGTCTTGCATCCAAAGTTGGCCGAATGAAACAATCTGAAAATGCCGCATAGCGTTCCGTCCGACGATCCGTTTACGCGGCTCGCGCAAAATCTCGGCGAGCTGGAGGTCGTGATCGGCGAGCGCGCGCGTCCCGCGATTAAGCAGGTTCGTGCCGGGCTGGCCGACGCGATCGCGTGCCGCGAGCGGGGTGACATGCCGGGCGCGATTGCAGCGATTCGGACTGCGATGGAACGGCTGGCGGCGCTCGGCAGCGTGCTCGACGCGGAAGAGGGTGCGATGATGCGGCTCGTCGCCGAGCGATTCACCGCGGCGCTCGGCGCCGGCGACAAGGGCGACGCCAAGACCGTGGTGGACGTGATGCGGCGCAAGGCCGGCGATACGAAAGACGACGACAAACAGGATTGGTAGGTTCAGGGTGCCGCTGCTTTGCGGATCCGGACCGATCGGCGGAAACTGCGGGCGGACACGAACGACCGCCTCCAAACAAAAGGCGTTGGTGAAAACGTGGCGACTGCAGCGCAAATCAAAGTAAGCCGATCGGACCTGGATCAGACCTGTATCAACGCGATTCGCGTGTTGACGATCGACGCCGTGCAGAAGGCGAATTCCGGGCATTGCGGACTGCCGATGGCGATGGCGCCGGCGGCGTACCTGCTCTACACGCGCTTCATGCGCCACAATCCGAAGAATCCGAAATGGTTCGGCCGCGATCGATTCGTGCTCTCGGCGGGGCACGGCTCGATGTTGCTCTATGGCGTTCTCTACCTCGCCGGCTACGACCTTTCGCTCGACGATATAAAACAGTTCCGGCAAGTTGGCAGCAAAACGCCGGGCCACCCGGAGTATGGTATGGCTCCGGGCGTCGAGACCACGACCGGGCCGCTCGGCCAGGGCTTTGGCAACGCGGTGGGGATGGCGCTCGCGGCCAAGCACCTGGAAGCGCGTTTCGAACGCGACAACTCCGGACTCTTCGACCACCGGGTCTTCGGCATCTGCAGCGACGGCGACTTGATGGAAGGCGTGTCGAGCGAGGCGGCGTCAATCGCGGGTCATCTCGGACTTGGCAATCTCATCTTCATCTACGACGACAACCACGTGACGATCGACGGGCACACGGAGCTCACCTTTGACGAGGACGTGTGCAAGCGATTCGACGCCTACGGATGGCACACGCAGCACGTCGACGACGCCAACGATCTCGCGGCGCTCTCGCGGGCGATCGAGAATGGAATCGCGGAGAGTGCGCGGCCGTCGCTCATTCGAGTCCGCTCGATCATCGGCTACGGCAGCCCGCATCGGCAGGGCACTTCGGCCGCGCACAGCAATCCGCTCGGCGTCGATGAAGTGAAGCTGACCAAGGAATTTTACGGCTGGCCGACCGAGCCGCCGTTCTTCGTTCCCGACGAAACGCTGGCGCATTTTCGCCAATGCGTCGAGCGCGGCGAGGAATCCGAGGCAGCGTGGAATGCAAAGTTCGCCGCCTATTCCAAAAAGAACGCGGCGCTGGCGGCCGAGTTTCAGGCGATGCTCGCGAAGGACCTGCCCAAGGGATGGGACAGCGAGCTTCCGGTCTTTACGCCCAAGGACGCGCTCGCGACGCGGGTGTCTGCGTCGCAGGCCCAGGCCGCGATCGCGAAGAAAGTCTGGTACCTGTTCGGCGGCTCGGCGGACTTGAACGAATCCACATTTACCGACGTCAAGGACGGCGGCGACCTGGAGCGCGGCCGCTACGACAATCGCAATGCGCACTTCGGCATTCGCGAGCACGGTATGTGCGCGATCTTGAACGGCATCGCGCTGCACGGCGGCTTCATCCCGTATGGCTCGAGCTTCCTGTGTTTCACCGACTACGGACGGCCGTCGATTCGGCTGGCGGCACTGATGGAACAGCAAGTCGTCTTCGTGTTCACGCACGACTCTATTGGAGTCGGCGAGGACGGTCCGACGCATCAGCCGATCGAACATCTCGCGTCGCTGCGCGCCATTCCGCATCTCACGGTGATACGACCTGGCGACGCTAACGAGGCAGTCGAGGCGTGGCGCACGATCATGACGCACAAGCATGGCCCGGTGCTGCTCGCGCTCTCGCGCCAGAAAGTTCCCACGCTCGATCGCGGCAAGATGGCGCCGGCGAGCGGCGTCGCGCGCGGAGCATACGTGCTGACCGAGACCGCGGGAAAGACGCCGGAGATAATTCTGATCGGATCGGGATCGGAACTGTCACTGGTCGTCGATGCGAAGGCGAAGCTCGAGGAAAAGGGCAAGGCGGTCCGCGTTGTCAGCATGCCGAGCGCGAATATCTTCGAAGCGCAGGAGCAGACGTACCGCGATTCCGTGCTGCCGCCAGGCATCCGGCGGCGGCTCGCAGTCGAGGCTGGCGCGCCGATGTCATGGTACCGATGGGTGGGACTCGACGGCGACGTGATGGGGATGACGACGTTCGGTGCGTCGGGCAAGTTCGATGAAGTGATGAAGCACTTCGGCTTCACGGTGGAAAACGTCGTCGATCGCGCGCTGAAACTGCTGGCCCGTTGACCGATTCGAATGTCCGAGCCGACGCTCATCATCCTGAACGACGCCGCCGAACTCTACGTCCGCGCCGCCGAGGAAACTGCGCACATTGCCGGCGAGTCGGTCTGCACGCACGGCGAGTTCACGCTTTGCCTGTCGGGTGGCTCGACGCCAGCGGCGACCTACGATTTGCTCGCGACGCGCTTCAACCTGAGCGTCGATTGGAAGGAAGTTCAATTTTTCTGGGGCGACGAACGATGCGTCCCGCCGGACAGTCCCGAGAGCAACTTCGCGATGGCCAACCGCACGATGCTGTCCAAGTTGACGCTGCGCCCCGACCAGGTGCATCGCATGCGCGGCGAAGTCGAGCCCGCGGCGGCCGCGGCCGCGTACGAGGTGGAACTGCGCAGGCATTTCGGTCTCGGCGACGGCGAGTTCCCGCGCTTCGACCTGGTGATGCTTGGGCTCGGCGACAATCGCCACACCGCGTCGCTATTTCCAGGTGACCCTGCGATTCACGAGACGCAGCGCATGGTGGTCGCGGTGGACGTCGATGCGGAACCGCGGAAGCGGCTCACGCTCACGCCGCCGGTGATCAACAATGCGGCGCGCGTAATGTTCCTGGCGGCGGGGCAGGGCAAGGCCGCCGCGGTCAAGGACATCCTGGAGGGGCCGCGCGACCCCGATAGATTCCCCGCGCAGATCGTCGCGCCGCACGACGGCGCCGTGATCTGGCTGCTCGACAAAGCCGCGGCCAGCCTGCTCGCGCCGCGCTGACACGCTCGACATCGGAGCGGCGCGGACGGCAAAATAGATCCGATGATTCGCTTCGCGCTCCGCCACTTCACCGCCATCTTGGTGGTCGTCGCCATTGCGGTGTGGGCGCTCGTCTACTTGCCGAACACGCCGAGTTGGGCAGTGTTGCGATTGAAGCAGGCGATTGATGCGCGCGACGGCGAGGCGGCTTCGCGATTCGTCGATTTCGAAAGCGTGGTGAAGCACGCCGGTTACGAGATGGTCCAGCAGAAGGGCGGCGACAATCCGATCGGCACGATGGTCGGCAAGGCGGCGATCGACCTGTTCAGCAAGCCGATGGCGCAGATGGCGCAGGCGTGGGCGGTGAAGGAAGTGAACGACGGCAACAAGGATGTGCAGATGCCGAATGCCGCGGTGGCCGGCTCGCTGATCGTGCTGCATCGCAGCGGCGACACCGCGTACACCGACTTCAGGGATCGCAAGGGGCAGGAATGGGAAATTCACCTCGCGCGCACGGATGAGGCCGGGTGGCGCGTCACCGAGATCAAAAACGTGGAGCAGTTGCTGGAAAAGTTAAAGAACGAGGAGGGGAAACCTCTCGCGACTCCGTGACGCCTCTGTTACGCGCACAGTTCGCATGCTTGTGGCGGACGCGCGTTTACTCCGCCCTTAACGACCTGTAGAATGTCCCTTACGCGCGGGCGAACCTATCGGGCTCGGCCGCGCTTTAGCATTCGCCCCAAAAAATGAGACGCCCAGATATCAGAAATTTAGCGATCGTCGCGCACGTCGATCACGGCAAAACCACACTGGTCGATGCGATGCTGCGCCAATCGGGCGTCTTTCGCGCCAACGAACAGGTCATCGATCGGGTGATGGATTCGAACGCGCTGGAGCGCGAACGCGGCATCACGATCATGGCCAAGAACACCTCGATCCTGTGGGGTGAGACGCGAATCAATATCGTCGATACGCCCGGGCACTCGGATTTCGGCGGCGAGGTCGAGCGCACGCTCTCGATGGTCGACGGCGTGCTGCTGCTTGTCGATGCGTGCGAGGGACCGCTGCCGCAAACGCGCTTCGTGTTAAAGAAGGCGCTCGAGTCGAACCTGCCGGCGATTTTGTGCATCAACAAGATCGATCGCGCCGACGCGCGCGCGCCCGAAGTGCTGGACGAGGTTTACGACCTGTTCATCGACCTTGGCGCCCACGAAGGCCAGCTCGACTTTCCGGTGCTGTACACGCAGGCGCGGGCCGGGACCGCGTCGCTCAAGCTGGACGGGCCGCACAACAATCTGATTCCGTTGTTCGATTCGATCGTTGCGCATCTGCCGGGTCCGGAAGTCGATCCCGACGCGACGCTCCAGTTCCAGGTGAACAATATCGACTACGACGACTACGTCGGACGGCTCGCGGTGGGACGGATCATCGCCGGCTCGATGACGGCGTCGCAGAACTATTCGCTCTGCCGCCGCGACGGAAAGACGGTGCAGTGCAAGGTCGCGCACATCTACGGCTGGGAAGGGCTCAAGCGCGTCGAAAGGGAAACGGCGCGCGCCGGCGAGATAGTGATTGTAGCGGGAGTCGAGGACATCGCGATTGGCGAGACGATCGCCGACCTGGAGAATCCGCGCGCGCTGCCGCCGATTCGAATCGACGAGCCGACCGTCGCGATGACGTTCTCGGTGAACAACTCGCCGTGGGCGGGGCGCGAAGGCGATTTCGTCACCTCGCGCAAGCTTGGCGAGCGGATCGAATTTGAAGCGCGGCGCAACGTCAGCACCCGGGTCGAGCAGCTCTCGCCCGATTCGTGGCGCGTGATGGGACGCGGCGAATTGCAGCTTGCGGTGATCGTCGAGACGATGCGCCGCGAGGGTTACGAGATGCAGGTCTCGAAGCCGACAGTCATCACCAAGCAGTCGGGCGGACAGGTGCTCGAGCCGATGGAACTGCTGGTGATCGACATTCCCGCCGAATGCATCGGCGTGGTCACGCAAATGCTCTCGACGCGCAAGGGCAAGATGCGCACGATGGTGACGCATGCGAGCAGCCGCGTGCGGCTGGAATACGACATCCCGGCGCGCGGTCTGATCGGTTTCCGGGGCCGATTCCTGGAGAACACGCGCGGCAACGGGCTGATGAACACGTTGTTCAACGGCTACGGCGCGTGGACTGGCACCATTCGCTCGCGCGCCAACGGCGCGATGATCTCCGATCGCGACGGCGTGACCACTCCGTATGCGATTTTTCATCTCCAGGAGCGCGGCATCTTCTTTGTCGGGCCGGGCGAGCCGGTGTATGAGGGAATGATCGTTGGCGAGTACGCGCGCGAGACCAATCTGCCCGTCAACGTTTGCCGTGAGAAGAAACTCACCAATATGCGCGCCTCGGGCCACGACGAGGCGGTGCGACTCTCGCCTGCGCGAGTGCCGACTCTGGACGCGGCGCTGGAGTGGATCGACGAGGAGGAACTCGTCGAGGTCACGCCCAAGTCGGTGCGGCTGCGAAATCGCGTGCTCAAGACCGCGCTTCGCAACAAGCATCGCGTGGGCTGGACCGACGAGGTGCCGGTGGCCGAGATGGCGGAAAGCGACTAAGCGCCGCGCGGCCCGGGCGTCGGATCCCGGGGCGGACGTTCGAATCGCGCGCAGCGCGTCACCGAAATGAAGAGACTGGCCCGAATCGCGGCGCTCCTCGCGCTCCTCTTCCTGGTGATCGTGGGCGGTTTGGCGGCGCTGATCGCGTTCAACCAGGCGCGAATCGTCACCTACGTTCTAGCTTCGGTTCGCAAACGGACCGGCGTCGACATAATTCCGCGCACCAGTTCGGTTCATCTCGGCCCGCATCTGATCGTCATCCTCGACGAGCCGCAAGTCGTTGCCGACGGCCGCGAAGTCGTCCGGCTGAAATCGTTGCGTGCGGTCGTTTCCTATCACTCGATACTCACCAGCACGGGGCTGCCGCTCTACTCCCTGTCGGCGAGCCACCCGGAAATAACGCTGCCGGTACCTTCCTCCGACGTCGGCGCGGTGCCAGTACCGCGGCCCGCACCGCAAACGATCGAAGCCATGCGCGAGACGCTCGCCATACTCGCGCGAATTGCGTGGCGCGTCCAAACCACCGAGGGCACCGTACGCTACTCGGACGGACGTCCGCTGCTCGATCATCTTGGGCTGGTCGCGTTCCGCACCCATCGCGATCCCAACCTGTGGCGGCTCAGTTTCGAGACCGTGGTGAACAACGCCGGACTTGACGGTGCGCACCTGAGCGGCCGCTTCAGCGTGGGCGCTGGCAGCGAGGCGCGCTCGGGAGAGTTTGCGCACGGGCAAATTTGGACCTGGGGCATCCCGTTGTCGGGTGTCGAGGCGGAGGGCTTCGCGCTGGTTGGGCAGGTAGAGGGGGCATTCAAATTCTCGATCCATGACGACGGATCGCTGAGCGGAAGCGCCGACGCGGATTCCAAGGATCTGTTGTTGAAGGGTGCGCGGCTTTCTTCTCCGATCGCGCTCGGCGACTACTCGCTGCACGCGGCGCTGGACCTGTCCGAGGGAAAATACGCGGTGACCGAGCTGACACTGCGCCGCGTCGATGTGCCGCTGATCTCCGCGGAGACTGAGCTCAGCGGTCCAGAGAGCCCCAATCCGCAGCTCGGGGTTCGGCTCGGCGGATTTCGCTTCGACGCGACGCCCATCAAGCAGAAGATCCTGTCGATTCGGCGGCTGCCGGCCGACGTCGTGGCGATGCTGAATCGGATCCGGCCGGGGCAGGTGAGCGTCGGCAACGCGACACTGAGTGCGGAGCTGGAAAAAATCCGGACCGCGCCGCTCGAGACGATACGGCAAAACCTGGTCGTTTCCGCTTCGATCGAAAACGCGGGCTTCACGATGCCCGACGAAACCAAGCTGCCGGGCGTCGGAAATCTGAGTGCTCAATTTCGCTACGAGAAGGGCCTGCTCACGATCTCGCAAGGCAGCGCCAGGCTCGGAAATTCAATGATTCGCAAGATCGACGCGCGCGCGAATCTTGCCCGTGGAATCGAGGGCGCGGATTACCAGGCCAATGTCGACGTCGATGCCGACCTGAGCGAGCTGTATCCCGCGATCATCAGAACGCTGGGAATCTATCAACTGAAAGAGCACGAGCGGCTGCAGCGGCTCAGTGGCCGGGTCGATATCGTCACGACGGCGTCGGGAAAGTTGAGCGTCAACCAGTTCCAAGCGCCCGCCGATTACCAAGTGCGCGCCGACGCCAACGGCACGGTGTTCACGGTCAAGGGCTCGCCCGGACCGATCGACATGCGCCGCGGTACGGTAACGATTACGCCGAGCACGATAAAGTTCGATCGCATCACGATGGCGGCGACCGGCGGCGACGCCCTGCTCGACGGCACGCTGGATTTTGTTCGCGACGGCATCGCGGTTCACAATCTGACGCTCGACTTGCACGATTTTCCGTCGGAGCTGTGGCTGGCGTTGATCGTGGACCCGTCGGATTTGGGGGTGAAGGGACGCGTCGGCGGCAAGGTGGTTTTCAATCGCCAGCCCAAAGATCCTGATCTGGCGCTGCCGGAGGGGAAGTTGACGCTGGCGCAAGGCGAGGTGCAATTCAACTTTCTGCGCTCGCCATTGATAGTGCAGGGCGCAACGCTGACGATGCATCATCGTTCGATGGCGCTATGGATGCCGGGAGCGCGCCTGGAAAACTCGCCCATCGATTTTCGCATCTCCATGCCCGACTTCGGGCATCCCTCGATTCGGATCGACGCGACCCTGCAGAACATCGACCTGGAGGTGATGAAGTTTGTGCGCATGCCGTGGTCGCCGGCCACGCCGCCGATCAACTTTCGGATTCCCGCCAGCGGACATATCGAGTCGCGGACCGGCAACCTGGCGGCGTTTGCGATGAGCGATCTCAAAACCGATTTCACGCGCAGCCCGAGCAGCGACTGGCGGCTCTACAATTTCAGCGCGGTCGCGTATCGCGGAAAAATGAAACTGGAATTGATCGGTCGCGCGCCCGACAACTGGATTCACATTAAGGGCACTGCAGCCGACATGGATCCGGCGCCGCTGTTCACGCTGGGCGACAGAAAAAAGGAATCGCCGTTGCAGGGACACCTGTTCGCCGGCATCGATTTGTGGGCCAATACGGACACGAACTTTTTCGAGACGCTCGCCGGCGACATGTCGATCACGGTGCGGGACGGCACGCTCAACAAGTTCACGCTGCTCTCACGCCTGCTCGCGCTGATCGACATCAAGAACTGGCTGAGCGCGCAGATTCCCGACCCGCGCGTCAGTGGCGTTCCGTTCAAGACGCTGATCACCGATTTCAAGGGCAGCAACGGACTTTTCTATACCGACAATTTTGCGCTGCAGGGTCCCGTGATGGACATCACGGCGTCGGGCAGTCTGCAGTTCGGCGAAAACACGCTCGACATGGAGGTCGGGATGGCGCCGTTCGACACCGTCGATTGGGTGCTGAACAAAATTCCGATCATAGGTGAGCGGGTCGGCGCCGGCACCGGCAAACTTGTGGCCGGATACTTTCAGGTCAGCGGGCCGGTCAGCGATCCTTCGATTGCGCCCAAGCCGATCACTTCGGTCGCGGAGTTCGTGAAGAAGACGCTCGGGATGCCGATCAATATCATCCGTCCCAACACGATCAAGTGAGCGACCGCGCGCCAGCATTGATCGTTTTCTGCCGCGAACCGATTCCGCATCAGAGCAAGACCCGGCTGATCGGCAGGCTTTCAGCCGATGCGGCCGCAGCGCTGGCCGACGCGTTCATCCGCGACGCGATGGTCAAGGC
>DASQHV010000020.1:0-1520 GCA_035631915.1 Candidatus Acidiferrales bacterium
TACTTCGTCGGAGGGCGCTACTCGATCGCTGACATCGCGCTGTACGCGTACACGCACGTCGCGGACGAGGGCGGCTTCGACCTCGCCAAATTTCCGCAGGTGCGCGAGTGGCTCGCTCGCGTCAAATCGCAGCCGCGGTACATTCCGATCACGCAGGGCTGAGGTCGCGCCTTAGACCCATCGCGTCGAGCTTTCGCACC
Source organism: Candidatus Acidiferrales bacterium (assembly GCA_035631915.1). Classification (GTDB taxonomy): domain Bacteria; phylum Desulfobacterota; class Binatia; order Binatales; family Binataceae; genus Binatus. The sequence continues at coordinate 201 of DASQHV010000020.1, forward strand.
ACCCAGTCGATTCGATCCTCGCCCCAGAACGGCTCGCCCTCGACGACGAACGTCGGCACGCCGAATACCTGGTCGCGATCCGCCTCGGCGAAGCACGCATCCAGATCGGCGCGCGCGTCGCTGTCGACGTAACGGACGAATGCCGCGGAGTCGAGCCCGACCTCCGCTATAATTCGGGCAATCGCCGCACGATCTTCGACGTCGAGATCCTGCTTCCAGAATCGCTCAAACACCCTGTCGGAGTAGGCGCGAAAGCGCGCGTGCTTTTCCGCGTAGAGCCCGCCGTAGAAAGCGAGGCGCGCACTGAAGATCTTCGCGGGCGGATGGATCACGAGTCCGCGCTCCTTCGCGATTCGCCGTGCGTCGAGGTACAGGTAGCGCACTTTGCGACGGTCGGCGTCGGCGCGATCCAGCGGACCGTAAACCTTGCGGATGTTCACGCCATACGGAATGAAACGCACGCGCACGCGATGCGAGCGCTCGAGGTCGTACGCCGGCTGCATCGCGAGATAGGTGTAGGGACTGGTGTACGCGAAGTAGAGCTTTACCACCGTGTCGGCCGGCGGGCTCATAGCGCGCGGCCGCTGCGTGATGCGAGTGCGAGAAAATCCGCCAGGTGCATGACGCGGGTCGTCGCTCCGCGGCGTTTCAGCTCGGCGGCGATCTGAAATTCGCAGCCCGGATTCGCCAGCACAACGTAGTCGGCGCCGGTCGCGAGGATATTGTCGGCCTTGCGGCGAGCCAACTCGCGCGCCATCGCGGGCTCAGTCAGGTTGTATGATCCGGCCGAGCCGCAACACAGATCTGATTGTTCCATCTCGGCGAGCGACACGCCCGGAATTGACGCGAGCAGTTTGCGCGGCGCGTCGCGAACGCCGAGCCCGTGCGCGAGATGACACGCGTCGTGATACGTGACGGTGCATCGGAACTCGCGCGGCGCGGTCCATCCCGCGTCGAGCAGCAGCGAGCTCAAATCCTTGACCCGCGCGGAGACGGCGCGCGCGCTCCCGGCCAACTCGGAATCGTCCTTGAACAGTTCGCCGTACTCCGCGATAGCCGCTGAACATCCAGACGCGGACGACAGGATGGCGTCCGGACCAATCTTTGCAAGCGCGCGAACGTTGGCGCGCGCGAAATCCCGGGCTCGTGCCGCGTTGCCCGAGTGCAGGTCCAGCGCACCGCAGCAGACGGTCGGTTCCAGCCGCGCCAGCCGATAGCCGGCGGCCGCCAGCAAGCGCTCGCTATTCAGGTTTTCGGAGTTGGCGAGCACCTGCGCGACGCATCCGTGATGCACGACGACCGTGGGCGCGTCGGCGCGCA
>DASQHV010000021.1:0-13516 GCA_035631915.1 Candidatus Acidiferrales bacterium
TACAGCTCGCCGCGGCTGGTCGAGTACTTCGATCCCGACCCGTGCCAGATGATGGAGCTGCGCGGGATGGCCGGAGCGGCTCCGATGAGCGCGACGGCGGACATGATGAAATCCAAGCGCGACGACAACGCGCTGGGCGTCAAGATCGAGGCCGAATACACGGTCGGCGAATACGACATCGTGATTCTTTCGGCCAAGGAATCGTCGGGCCTCGAGACATGGCTGCAACAAAACGGCTACCGGATTCCCTACGGCGCACGGCGCGCGCTCGAGCCGTACATTCGCCAGGACATGAAATTTTTCGTCGCCAAGGTGAATTTGACGGAGCATCGTCGCGCCGGCCTGACCTATCTGCGGCCGCTGCAGTTCGCGTTCGAATCGCCGAAGTTCATGCTGCCGATTCGGCTCGGCATGATTAACGCACAGGGGCCGCAGGATCTCGTCGTTTACATGCTCACCGAAAACGGCCGCGTCGAGACCACCAACTATCGCACGCTCAAGCTGCCGACCGGGATGGACGTGCCCGAATACGTCACCAATCAGTTCGGCGACTTCTACAAGGCGATGTTCAACGAGCAGGTCAAACGCAGCGACATGCGCGCCGTCTTCACCGAGTACGTGTGGAACATGGGATGGTGCGATCCGTGCGCGGGGCCGCCGCTGTCGCGCGAGGAGCTGAAGTCGCTCGGCGTGTTCTGGCTCGACGAACAGGTAGGCGGCGTGCCGCGCTATCGTCCGGGCGGCATGATGCCGTATCCGCAGCCCGGCGGAGGGCCGCTGCCGGTGATGCTCACGCGGCTTCATGTGCGCTACAGCGCGGACACGTTTCCGGAAGATCTCGTGTTCCAGGAAACGGCGGACCAGGAAAATTTCCAGGCGCGCTATGTGATGCGTCATGCGTGGAACGGCTCGCCCGACGCGTGCCCCGCGGCGCGCAGCTACTTCGAGGAGGTGAATCGCCGCCACGCGCGCGAGGCGACAACGCTCGCGGAACTGACGGGCTGGAGTATCGACGACGTGATCAAGAAGGCCGGACTCACAGGGAGTGCACGGCCGAGTCCGTGGTGGCAGAGCATCTGGAATTAGGCGCGAGCGGTCGCATCGGAGTGCTAAACGCGCGGGGTCGTCAAGGCCCCGCGCGGATTTAGATTGCGGGCTGCGCGCCCGCGCCCCGGCAGGGCCCAGCCCTGCACCCGGCAGAGGAAAAACAAGATGCGGCCGCAAGCGGCCTGTCAGGAAATTTGTGCGCGAGGACGCGAAGAGTGGACGAGCGCTGAGCGCGCAAAGCTACTTGGTCTGTGACGGATCCCGCAGCACTCGAATCAGTTCCGCGGTGTATGCGACCAGGTCATCGCAGTTCGCACATCGCACGGCGATTTCATTCTTCTCGACCACGACGGACATCGTTTTCGCGCCGCAACTTTGACACGCCAAAATCTCGCCGTTTGCGGTGGTGTCCCCAGTTGCCATCGACTGATCGAACGCTACGGGTCGTGCGGCGTCAAGCCCGCGTTGACAGAGATTGATGCGTGTCCTAGCGTTGACGGTTTGCTAGACTATCGTTTCTCGAATCTGTCGCACCGGAGCCTGTGACCTTCCGCAGCTGACTTCTGATTTATGTTTGATACCCTCAGCGACCGCCTGGAAGGCGTCTTCAAGAAACTCAAGGGCCAGGGACGTATCACCGAGCGCAATATCGAGGATGCGCTCCGTGAGGTCCGGCTCGCGCTGCTCGAAGCCGACGTCAATATCAAGGTCGTGCGCGATTTTATCGAGCATGTGCGGACCAAGGCGCTCGGGCAGGAAGTACTACGCTCGCTGACGCCGGAGCAGCATCTGATCAAGTTCGTCGCGGCTGAATTGCAAAACGCGATGGGCGGGGCGGCGCGCGAGATCGATCTCAAGGTCAAACCGCCGGTCAAGATCATGCTCGTCGGCTTGCAGGGCTCGGGCAAGACGACGTCGGCGGCGAAGCTGGCGCGATGGCTCAAATCGGAGCGCAAGCGGCATCCTATTCTCGCCTCGACCGACGTTTACCGGCCCGCCGCGATGGAACAGTTGCGGGTGCTCGGCGCGCAGGCAGAAATTCCGGTGCTCGACAGCCGCGAGGATCAGGACCCGATCGAGATTGCGACGCGCGCGATGGCACGGGCCGAGACCGCCGGGCACGACGCGATAATCGTCGACACAGCCGGCCGCCTGCAAATCGACGAGGAGTTGATGGACGAGCTGGCGCGCTTGAAAGTCGCGCTCCGGCCGCATCACATCGTTTTCGTCGCCGACGCGATGACCGGCCAGGAGGCGGCGAACGTCGCCGCGGGATTCCACGAGCGCCTGGGAATTTCCGGCGTAATCCTGACCAAGCTCGATTCCGACGCGCGCGGCGGCGCTGCGCTCTCGGTCAGGACCATCACCGGTGCGCCGATTCTGTTTGCGGCGACCGGCGAGAAGCTCGACGCGTTCGAGATGTTTTACCCGGACCGCCTGGCGTCGCGCATCCTGGGGATGGGCGACGTGCTGACGCTGATTGAAAAAGCGCAGCAGAACTACGATCAGGCGAAAGCAAAAGAACTCGAGCGCAAGTTCAAAAAGAACGAATTCACGATCACCGACTTCGCCGAGCAGATAGCGGCGATCAAGAAAATGGGCTCGCTTGGCGATTTGATCGGCATGATCCCCGGTCTCAAGAAGATGGCTGGCGCCGCCGACTCCGACGAGACCAAGCGCGAGCTGCTCCGCATCCAGGCAATTATCGACTCGATGACGCTGCAGGAGCGCAACAATCACCTGATTATCAACGGGCGCCGGCGCGCGCGAATCGCCACCGGCAGCGGCACCTCGGTGCAGGACGTGAACCGCTTTCTGAAACAGTTCGAGCAGACGCGCAAAATGATGAAAAAAATCACGCGCATGGGCGCGGGAAAAATGATGATGCGCGGGATGGGGCTCGGCAGCTAAAATGGGACACAGGAGAATCGCATGGCATTGGTAATCCGGCTGCGGCGTCACGGCGGCCGCAAGAAACCCTACTACCGCATCGTGGTCGCAGATTCGCGCTCGCCGCGTGACGGACGCTTCGTCGATCAGGTCGGCACCTACGATCCGGCTTTCGATCCGCCGCGCGTGACGATCAAGAAGGAAGCCGCCGAGAAATGGATCAAAGCTGGCGCTAAGCCGAGCGACACGGTAAGGAAGCTAATTAAACGGGCAGCTACTGCGGCGGCCCCCGCATGACGAGACCCGCTGCATCGGAGCCAACCTATGAAGGCGCTCGTTCAGTTCCTCGCAGAACAGCTGGTGAACAACCCGGAAGCAGTGGACGTGAAGGAGACGCAGGGCGAGACCGCGTCGGTGCTCGAACTGCGGGTGGCAAAGGAGGACCTTGGGCGCGTGATTGGCAAACAGGGGCGCACCGCGAAATCGATTCGCACGATTCTGAACGCGGTCGCGTCGCGCACCAATCGCAAGGTGGTCCTCGAAATCATTGAAGACAAGTAGGCGCGCCCCGTCCTGCCCGTAACCGAATGCTTCGCGTCGGCCGCATCACCGGCGCCCACGGGCTGAAGGGCGCACTGCGCTTCCGCCCCGACAATCCCGACTCCATCGCGATCGAACACATCGAGCGCGTGACGCTCGAAATCGGCAGCGCGACGCGCGAGTACCGCGTCACGGGCGTCACGCCGCTCGGCGCGGGGACGCGGCGCTTGATGCTCGAGTCTGTCGCGGACGCGAACGCGGCCGAGGCGCTGAGAGGCGCGATCGTGATGGTCGCGAACGAGGATCTGCCGCCGGCAAAACCCGGTGAATTCTACTACTACGAAGCGATCGGATGCGCGGTCTTTCTGCTCGACGGCAGATCAATCGGCAAAATCGAGGAAGTCTTTTCCAACGGCGCTCACGACGTGTGGGTGGTGCGCGACGGCGAGCGCGAAGTGCTGGTACCGGTGATCGAGAACGTCGTCAAGGCGATGGATTTCGCGGCGCGGCGCGTGACGATCGAGCCGGTGCCCGGCCTGCTTGATTGAAGCCACGCCGCCGAGCCTGCCGTCTGGCCCGGACGCGCTCGCACGGATAGATTTGGATTCGACGTGGCCGCACGACGCCGCCACTGGTCATGGAATTTCACATCGTCACGCTGTTCCCCGAAATGTTCGAGTCGCCGTTTCGCGGCGGCATCATCGGCCGCGCGATCGAGCAGGGGTTGATCGCGATTAAGCCGCACGCGCTGCGCGAGCACGGGCTGGGCAACTATCGGCAGGTCGACGACGCTCCTTACGGCGGCGGCAGCGGCATGGTGATGAGGATCGAGCCGATCGCGGCGGCAATCGAGGCGGTGAACGCAGAGCGCGCGGGACTGTGGCGAGTCCTGATGACGCCGCAGGGCGAGGTCTTTGACCAGTCGATGGCGCGCGATTTGGCCAGGCGCGCGCCCGGCCTGATGATAATCGCGGGACGCTACGAAGGAATCGACGAGCGCGTGCGCGAGCTGGTGGACCAGGAAATTTCGATCGGCGACTACGTCCTGAGTGGCGGTGAGATTCCGGCGATGGCGGTGATCGAGGCGGTCGGGCGGCTGCTGCCGGGTGTGCTCGGAAATCCCGAGTCGCTCGACGAGGAGTCGTTTGCGGCCGGCGCGCTCGAGTATCCGCACTACACGCGCCCGGAAGAATTTCGCGAGATGAGCGTCCCGGAAATTCTACTTAGCGGCGACCACGCCAAAATTCGCGCGTGGCGCGAGAGCGAGGCCAAACGGCGCACGGCGCGGCGGCGCCCCGACCTGCTCGAACGGCGCAAATAGCACGCGTGTCCGATCTCTTCGTAGCGCTGATTCATCATCCGGTCGTCAATCGCAACGGCGAGGTCGTGACGTCCGCGATCACCAGCCTTGACATCCACGACGTCGCGCGCGCGGCGCGAACTTACGGCGTCCGCGGCGTGTTTATCGTGCATCCGATTCCCGAGCAGCGGAAATTCGCGGCGAGCGTTATCGATCATTGGCGCTTCGAGTTCGGCCGCGCGCACGATTCGCGGCGCCGCGAGGCGCTCGAGCAGGTGCAAGTCGTCGCGACGCTCGACGACGCAATCGCGGAGGCATCACGAGTCGCCGGTGCGCGCCCGCTCCTGGTGCATACGTCGGCGCGGACGGAAGGCGGTACAAGTTACGCGGAATTGCGGGCGCGGATGGAAGCGTCTGATTCGGCGCCGATGATAATCCTGCTGGGCACCGGCTTCGGCATGGCGCCGGAGGTCGCGGCGCGCGCCGATGTCGTGCTTGCGCCGGTGCTCGGGCCCGGCGACTACAATCATCTCTCGGTGCGCTCCGCGGCGGGAATCATCCTCGATCGCCTGCGCGGCAAGTAGGCCGGCCGCGTCTCTTGACACAAGCGCGCGCCGGTAGTATTTAACCAACTAGTTATTTAACCGTATGGTTCAGCAGCAGACATCGACGGATCACCTCAGCGCCACCTTCGCCGCGCTCTCGGACCCCACCCGCCGCGCGATCCTGGCGCGCCTCGCCCTGGGCCAGAAATCGGTGACCGAGCTGGCCGAGCCATTCGAGATGAGCCTGCCCGCAATCTCCAAGCATCTGAAGGTGCTGCAGCGCGCCGGCCTGATTGCTCGCAGCCGCGAGGCGCAGTGGCGCCCCTGCCGGCTGGACGCGAGTCCGCTCAAGGACGCTCAACGCTGGATCGAGCACTACCGGAAGTTCTGGGAGCAAAGCCTAGAGCGATTGGAGAAATATCTGCGGGAGTTGGGGAAGACGGAGAAGAAAAATGGCCGCAAGAAGTAGCGCGGTGACCGACACTGAGAATCATGAACTCGTCATCAAGCGCATCTTCAACGCGCCGCGCGCGATGGTCTGGAAGGCGTGGACCGATCCCGAGCATCTGATGCGATGGTGGGGACCGCACGGCTTCACCACGACCTCTTGCAAAATGGATGTGCGGCCGGGCGGCAGTTGGCGCATTACCATGAAATCTCCGCAAGGCCGCGAGGACAGGCAACGCGGGGTGTTTCGCGAAGTCGTCGAGCCGGAGCGGCTGATTTTCACATACGCGTTCGAAGATGAGGCCGGCAATGCCGGACACGAAATGATTGTGTCGGTGAGCTTCGCGGAGCGCGGCGAAAGCACCGAGTTGACTATCCATCAGACCCAGTTCGAAACGGTCGCCGTCCGCGACGACCATGTGCGAGGATGGAACGAGGCGCTCGATCACCTCGCCACGCTGCTGGCGAAGCGCTAACGGAATCGACCCAACGGAGGCAGAACGATGACGCCGAACCAAGACCAAATGCAGAAAGCGACCCCCAGCGCCGCCGATTCAGCAGACCGCGTGCTCGTCATCACGCGCATCTTCGACGCGCCGCGCCATCTCGTCTGGAAGGCGTGGACCGATCCCGCGCACCTGGCGCAGTGGTGGGGCCCGCATGGATTCACGTTGCCGTCCTGCCAGATGGACCTGCGCGCGGGCGGCGCCTACCGCTTCCACATGCGCGGTCCCAACGAGGACGATCACTATTCGCAGGGCTTGTTTCGCGAGGTCGTCGAGCCGAGCAAACTCGTGATGATCGGTTCGTGGGCCGATGCGGCGGGCAATCCGACCCGGCCGGGTACGGTTTTGACCGTGACCTTCGAAGACCTCGGCGGCAAGACCAAGCTGACGCTCCATCAGGCGGTGTTCGAGTCCGTTACTGCGCGCGACGAGCATCGCGGCGGCTGGAGCGGATCGTTCGACAAGCTCGCCGAATACCTGGCGACCGTCTAGCGGGAGTAGGCGCGGCATGAAAACGCCCCTGCAAGCGCAGGCCAGCGCATCGGATCTCGTTCGTCGGTGCTATGCGGCCTACGAATCGAAGGACCGCAAAGCAATCGAAAATTTGCTGAGCGATGATTTCAGATTCAGCAGCCCGCTCGACGATCGCATCGACAAGGCGCTCTACATGAAGCGCTGCTGGCCCAACAGCGAGAACATCCGCGCCTTTCATATCGAGAAGCTGTTCGAAAAAGACAACGAGGTGTTTGTTCTCTACGAGGGCGAGCGATTCGACGGCGGCAAATGGCGCTGCACGGAGTTCTTCCGGGTCGAAGGCAACCGCATCGCGGAAGTGCAAGTATATTTCGGATCGCTGCCAACGCCCGCCAATCGCGAAGCAATCGACGAGGCCCGCGCGCGCGAAGCAATCGAGGATCGTGCCGAGGCGGTGCGCGCCCGGAACGTCGAAGGTGCGACGGCCAAGGATCGAAGATGAAGCTGCCAAACACAAACGGTACGAGCGCGCTGCCGCCAAAGGATCAAGAAACCTGGCTGTGGTTCGTGGTCATTCCGAATCGCGACGGCGGTACAATAGGCGCGGCGGCGACCGAAATGGACGCGATGCGCGAGGCGTGCGAATCAATCGACGAAATGTCGGAGCAGCACCGGGGAGGAGCGGCAATCTGGCGCGTCACCGCCGGCAGCGCCTCGGCGCCGCGCCTGCATCAACTCCATTCGACGATACTCGCGCGCTGGGAGGGCTCGCTCGCGTGCCTGGAGCAGTATCTCGCCGGCGGCACGGGAGCGTCAGCGTAAGCGCACCTATCAGAAATCCATCGGGCGGTCGCGGCGGAAGAACGGATCGATCGCGCCGCTCTCGAGAAATTTCTTCAGATAGTGCATCAGATGACCCCAGGTCGTGTTGGTGCGCGGGAAATCGCGTGACATCGAGCGGAACCCGTCGTGACGGAGGCGCACGACCGTCGCGCCGGCGGCTGCCGGCGTAAACGTCCACGTCAGATCGGTTCCGATCCATTCTTCGGGACCCTTGAGACAGGTCCATCGAATCTGCTGGGGCGAAGTTAGCTCTTCAATCCGCATCTCGAAGACCACGGCGCCGCCGCCGAAGCCGAACCGCGCGACGCTGCCGACCGTCGGCTCGACCGCGACGTCGTCGGTCCACCAGCCCTTGAACTCCGACTGCTTCGTCAGCGCCTCGAACGCGCGCGCGGCGGGCGCCTTGACCGTGATCTGGTGAAAAATCTGCGGCATCTTGATACCTCGCGCGCGTCGTGGTGGCGGCGCATATATTCTTACGCCTGATTGCGCGACCGGGCGCAAATGAAATTTTTGCGGCGCGGTTGAGTCGGGAACCGCATTTGGTTAAGTTTAGGGGCTCGACTCGAGGTCTCTTTTCCCATGACTACCGTTATCCAGAAGCTCGAAGAGCGGGGCCTGCGCAAGGACCTGCCTGAATTCCGTGTCGGCGACTCGGTTCGCGTTCACGTCAAGGTCATCGAGGGCGAGAAAGAGCGCATCCAGTCCTTCGAAGGCATCGTGATCAAGATGAACCGGGGCGCTAATCGCGCGACTTTCACCGTGCGGAAGGTCTCGTACGGCGTCGGCGTCGAGCGAATCTTCCCGATGCATTCGCCGCGAATCGACCGGCTGCAGGTGCTGACGCGGAGCCGCGTCCGTCGCGCGCGCCTGTACTATCTGCGCGATCTGTCAGGCAAAGCCGCCCGACTCGACACCGCGAACTGAAGCCCCCAATTTCGCGAAATTTTGGCGGCGGACTTCGTAGTGCTCAGGTAGCGCTCACGTAGCTGGCAGTCCGATCACGCGGACGTTGCCGTCTACGTAGGCGCCCTCGCAAATCGTCAGGCTGCGCGTCTCGATATTGCCGAAGAACTTCGCGCGCGGCCCGAGCATCACCCGTTCGCATCCGCCGATATCGCCGCGAAGCTCGCCCATTATCAGCAGCCGCGGCGCGAAGACCTTGCCCTCGATCATGCCGTCTTCGCTGATGACCACCAGCTCCGCCGAGCGCACCTCGCCGCGGAAGCGCCCCTCAATTCGCACCGGTTCGTGAAAGATCAATTTCCCGGAAACGTTGACGTTGCGGCCGACCGCGACGCGGGTGCGCTCTTCCGCCCACGTGGCGCTCGCGTCCTGAGGGATTTGCGTCGAGAACGCCGACGTGTCGTCGCCGCGCGCACTCCGAATCGAGCGGCCGCCCAACTGGCCCTGGAATTCGCCGGCGTGTGAAGAGTCGGTGGACATGAAAATTCATGGCGCGGGAAAAACATGACACGCCACCGCGTGCCCGCCGCGCCCGGTCTCCAGTTTCGGTTCGAGGGTTCTGCAAACATCTTTCGCATAAGGGCATCTTGGATGGAAGCTGCAGCCCGACGGCGGATTCATCGGACTCGGCATCTCGCCCGGCAGCTTGATGCGTTCGGGCTTGTGCGCCGCGTCAACGGTGGGAATCGCCGAGAGCAACGCGCGCGTGTAGGGATGGCGCGGGTTCAGGTAAATTTCGTCGCGCGTCGCTATCTCGACGATCTCGCCCAGGTACATTATCGCCACGCGATTGCTGATGTGCTCGACCACGCGCAAGTCGTGCGCGATGAACAGGTACGTCAGCTTCAGCTTTTCCTGCAGATCCTGGAGCAGGTTGATTATTTGCGCCTGGATCGATACGTCGAGCGCCGAGACCGGCTCGTCGAGCACCAGGAAGCGCGGATTCACCGCCAGCGCGCGCGCGATTCCGATTCGCTGGCGCTGCCCGCCGGAGAACTCATGCGGCAGCCGGTCGATCGCTTCGGCGCCCATCCCGACCATGCCGAGCAGCTCGACAATTCGCGCCGCGCGCTCCCTGCCTCGCGCGAGCTTGTGGATATCGATTCCCTCTCCGACGATCGCGCCCACGCGCATCCGCGGGTTCAGCGACGCGTACGGATCCTGAAACACCAGCTGCATCTGGCGCCGGAGCGTGCGCATCTCGCTGCGGCTCAGCGTCGCGAGGTCGCGACCGTCGAAAAAAACTTTGCCCGCGCTCGGCTCGAGCAACTTGAGAATCAGGCGCCCCAGCGTCGACTTGCCGGAGCCCGATTCTCCAACCAGGCCGAGCGTCTCGCCTGACGAAATTGCAAGGTTCACCCGCTCCACGGCCTTCACCGACAGCGCCTTGCCGAGTATTCCGTCGGAGCCGGCGGGAAATTCCTTGCTGAGATTTTCGACGCGCACCAGCGCTGCGCTTTGCACCGCCGTCGAGTCGGTAGGCGCGGTGGGATTAGGCGCGGATGCAGGCGACATTGTGGTTCGGCAGCTTGGCCACGAGCGGCGGCTCGCCGGCGGAGCAGTCCGGAATTGCGCGGGGGCATCGCGGATGAAAGCGGCATCCCGCGGGCGGATTCATCGCGCTCGGAATAGAGCCGGGGATCGCCTGCAGTCGATGGTGCCGCGTACCGTCGATGCCGGGAATCGAATCGAGCAGTCCCCGCGTGTACGGATTGAGCGGATTCCTGAACAGCTCGACGCTCGGCGCCTGCTCCATCACGCGCGCGGCGTAGAGGATCGTAACGTCGTCGGCATACTCGGCGACGATTCCCATGTCATGCGTCACCAGGATCACGGCCAGCCCGAGGCGCGCCTGCAACTCGCGGATCAGGTCGAGAATTTGCGCCTGGATCGTCACGTCGAGCGCGGTGGTCGGCTCGTCGGCGATCAGCATCTTCGGGTTGCACGACAGCGCCATCGCGATCATCACGCGCTGACGCATCCCGCCGGACAGCTGATGCGGATAGTCGTCGATGCGTCGTTCGGGGTCGGCAATCCCGACCATGCGCAGCGCCTCGATTGTGCGATTGCGCGTTTCGGCGCGCGTGGTCTGCTGATGGAGCCGGACCGCCTCGCCAATCTGGCTGCCGATCGTGAAGACCGGGTTGAGCGAGGTCATCGGCTCCTGGAATATCATCGCGATTCGCGCGCCGCGGACGTGGCGCATCTCGGGCTCGCTGAGCTTCAACAGATCCTGGCCCTCGAAAATGATTTCGCCGCCGACAATCTTTGCCGACTCCGGCAGCAGCCGCATGATCGAGAGCACGCTGGCGGTCTTGCCGGAGCCCGACTCGCCGACGATCCCCATCAGCTTGCCCGGCTCGACCGAGAAGCTGACGCCGTCGACGGCGCGGACTTCGCCCGCCTCGGTGAAGAACGAAGTGCGCAGCGATTTCACTTGGAGCAGGGGATTCACGCGAGTTCAGGTTACCATCGCGCTGGCAGGGGCATCCATACGCAGGATTGGGCGTGCAACGGGACAACTTCACTTCGACGATCTCTTCGCTCGGTCCGCGTGCGCGGGTGCGTGGTACTCGAAATCGATCAGATAGACGTTCTCACCCGGTCCATGCCTAGCGATCTTCAGTAGATCGACAACGCCCACGAAGCCTGAGCGTCGCGCCAGTTCGGGCGTGATGTCCGCCATCGTGATCCGCTGGATCGATGTCACTTCGATAAACCCGTCCCCCAATCGGTACTGCCCGCCGACTTTGACGTGCCGCTTGCGCCAGATTCGCACGCTGCACGTGATCTCGCCGCGCATGATCGGCTCGCGCAACCGCTTGGTGAACATCATTGAAATTCGCCGCTCAGAATACCATCGGGTGGGTGTGAGACAATCGGACCCACCACTGCTCGTCACTTGCTGGTATGCCATTTTTGGCCTAGACTTCCCCCCCGTGGCAAGGGAGCCGCACCCTGCGACCGCACCAAGTGTCGGAAAGGCGCTGAAGCCGGTTAGGTGGCTCGGTGACAGCAGGCGGGTAATCCGGACCTTTCCCGAAGACGTGAAAGATGATTTGGGCGCCGCGCTCTTCGCTGCTCAGAGAGGCGAGAAGCATAGCGATGCAAAGCCGCTCAGAGGTTTTGGCGGTGCAAGCACCCTCGAGATTGTAGAGGATCATGACGGCGACACGTACCGAGCCGTGTATTCGGTGAAATTCAAGGACAGAATCTACGTCCTCCACTGTTTTCAGAAAAAGTCCAAACGAGGCCGCGCAACACCACGGCACGACCTGGAAGTGACAGATCTCGGCTCCAGTGGGCCGCGCAGCCCGAAGCGCAACAGGAACAACGCAGATGAAAACTACGAGCAAAGGCACGATTCGCTATGAGGAAGGTAGCGACAACGTTTTCGCGGACCTCGGTGTCCGCGATCCCGAAGGATCACTGGTGCGCGCCAAGCTTGCGCGACAGATCGCCGACCTCATCAAGGCGAGGAGGCTTAGCCAGGGCGAGATTGCGGCAATTCTGAAAGTAGATCAGCCGAAGGTGTCGAAGCTCGTTAGAGGGCGAATCTCAGGATTCACCAGCGACCGGTTGCTTCGATTCCTTACGGTCTTGGGTTGCGACGTGCACATCAGAGTCAAACCTCGCAGGAGTGCGCGCGGCGCACTCGTTCGTGGCAAGGTGGTGGTTTCGGCAGTCGGCAAAGGGCGGCGCCTTGCCTAGTTGGCGGTGGACGGGTCCAGGCGGTCGCGCAGGTGGTCGCCCAGAAAATTGAACGACATCACGGCCAGGAAAATGAAGATGCCCGGAATCAGGATCCACGGGTAGCGCGCCAGATTCTGTACGTCCTGCGCCTGCGCCAGCAGATTGCCCCAGCTGGCAGCCGGCTCCTGAATTCCCAATCCCAGCAGCGAAAGCGCACTCTCGCCCAGGATGAAGCCGGGAATCGAAAGCGTGGCGGCAACGATCGCGTAGCCGAGCACGCTCGGAATGATGTGCCTCGTGATGATGCGCCAGCGCGAGCCGCCCAGCGCGCGCGCCGCCTCGACGTACGGCCGCGAGCGCACCGACGACGCCATGCCGCGGATGATGCGCGCGAAGCCCGCCCAACTGATGAAACTCATGATCGCGACGATCATGAAAAATGTCGCGACCGTGCTCATCCCGGACGGAATCACGGCCGCCAGCGCGAGCAAGAAGTAAAACGACGGAAGCGACATCTCGATCTCGGACCATCGCATGATCGCGAAATCCACCATCCCGCCCAGGTAGCCCGACAGCGCGCCGATCGTGATGCCGAGCGTGAAGCTGATCAGCACTCCGATCAGGCCGACGCACATGCTGACGCGCGCGCCGTAGACGATTCGCGAGTAGAGGTCGCGGCCCAGGCCGTCGCTGCCAAGCATGAAGTACGGTTCGCGCTCGCTGTCGGTGGTGAACAGATGGCCGCGCACAAATAGATGCACGTCGAGACGGCGCGACGGGTCGGCGGCGAATTTGCGCTCGACCGGATCGACCATCTGCATTGGATGCGAGTAGAAGATGCTGCGCGACCAGTCTGCGGGAGCGCTCAGATAAGGGTGCATCGGCGGGCAATCCGGCATCGCGCGATTCTGAAACGTGGGATCGTACGATGCGAAGAACGGGGACGCCGCGGCGAGCAGGTAGAAAAACGCGAGACAGATTGCCGAGAAGCGGACTGTGCGCGACGCGAGCCGCCATTCGCGCGCCACTCCCGACGCGCGCGCCGCGGGCGCGGCGGGGCTCTGGAAGCCGATTTCCGACGCTGCCTCGACGTTCACTTCAATCTCACTCCGCCGCTACCGACTAGAAATCGACTCGCGGATCGACCGCGACGAGCGCGATATCCGCGAGCAGGTTGCCGACCAGCAGCAGCATCGTACCCATCAGCACCGAGCCCATCACGAGGTAGATGTCGAGCGAGCGCACCGCCTCGAGCATCAGCAGGC
>DASQHV010000022.1:0-2962 GCA_035631915.1 Candidatus Acidiferrales bacterium
CGTGCGACGGTTGCTTTCGCTTCCAGTTCCGCGCGACGCGCGTTCAGCGTCGGTTCCATAGCCGCGATATTGTGCAGCCGTTTTTCGAGAAATTCGCGCGTGCGTGCGCGCTCCGCCGCGCCCGTGTGCAGATTTTCGAGCTCGCGTTGCGCGCCGCCCAGCTCCGAGCGCGACGCTTGCGCCGCCGACGACGCGCGCTCGACCTGCTCGCGAATCGACGCCGCGCCCGTGCGCGCACCTTCCAGCGCCGTCTTCAATTCCGCATCGCGCCCGTTCTGCAGCGCTAGTTCCTCGCGCTGATCGATAAGGCGTCGCGCCGCCGAGAATTTCTCCAGCTCGCCGAGCTCCGCCTTGACGACCTTGTAGGTCTCGGCCTTCTTGGCCTGGCGGCGCGCAAAGCTCAGCTGCCGCTCGATCTCTGCCAGCACGTCGTCAACCCGCGCGAGATTTTCCTTCACCCGCTCCAGCTTGCGCTCGCTCATCTCGCGCCGGCCCTTGAACAGCGAGAGCCCCGCCGCTTCCTCAACCAGCGTGCGCAGTTCATGCGGCTTGGCCTGGATCACTTCCTCGATTCGCCCTTGCTCGACGATCGAGTAGCCGCGGCTGTGAATCTGCGCCGCCATGAAAAACTCGGTGATGTCCTTCAGGCGGCACGGAATCTTGTTGAGCAGATACTCCGACTCGCCCGAGCGGTAGGCGCGGCGCGTGACCGCCACTTCGCTCAGTGCCGAGTATGGTTCGGGAAGTTGGCTGCCGTCTTCGGCCTCGAGGATGAGCGACACCTCAGCCATCCCGGCGGCGGGATTGGAATCGTTGCCGGCGTAGATGAGATCTTCGATGCTCTTGCCGCGCAGCCGCGTCGGCGCCTGCTCGCCCAGCACCCAGCGGATGGCGTCGACGACGTTCGATTTGCCGCATCCGTTGGGACCGACCACTGCGGTCATCCCCGGCGCGAAACCTATCGTCGTCGAATCGAGGAAACTCTTGAAGCCTAGTAATTCAAGGCTCTTAAGACGCATACGACCAACGCCTCCACCACACCACCACGCTCAGGACTTTATCCTAAACCACCCTCGGAGGGTCAATAGCACCCCCCAAAGCATCCGCCGACTTGTCGTATCACAAGGCTCACACAACCCCGGCAAGTTGTGGGCTCGGCCCTCGGGGATTCCGGATTTTCCCGGCGCGACCGGCTAGTCCTGGATAAGTTCGGTGTTCCAGTAGGCGCTGTCGACCTGCGACAGATACGGCATCCATTCGCGGTAGCGCCTGAGGCTGAACATCTCCGACGAGAACGGGGTCCACTCGGGGCGCCGCGGCCTGCGATAGAGATGCATCCCGGCTTCGTCGGGCGTGCGGCCGCCCTTGCGTCGATTGCAGTGATGGCACGAGCAGACAATGTTCTCCCACGTCGACATGCCGCCGCGCGAGCGCGGGATCACGTGATCGAGATTCAGCTCCGTGCGCGGGAAGCGCTTGTGGCAGTACTGGCAGGTGTTGCTGTCACGCGCGAAGATGTTGAAGCGCGAGAATCGCACGTGGCGCTTCGGCACCCGCTCGTAGGCGGTCAGCAGCAGAACTCGCGGCACCCGGATGAAGCCGTTGACGATGCCCAGCCGCTCATGCTGGACCTCGATCGCCAGGTCGCGCCAACTGTCGAAGTCGAAGGTGTGGTACTGCTCATCAACCGCCTTGGCTACGCCCTGATAAAGCAGCGCAAACGCGCGTTTGACAGAGGTAACGTGAACAGGCAGGTATGAGCGATTTAGAACAAGGACCTTGCTGTTGAGCAGGCCCGCTCCCGGAAGACTGGGCGCAACCATGTCGGCCGCAGCAGACACCTCAAGACGAGTATCGGCCCCATGATCGCATGTCAAGGTGCGGGGTGATGAAAAGCCCATTAATCCGTGCCTAATCAAGTCTTGCTTGCGGAGATCGGGCATGCCTCGTATGATCCACGACAAGTTGTCGACGCAAAGGGTAAAACGATGTACCAGCATCCGCGAGTGATTTTCGCAACGCTCGCGCGTAGCGTGCGACGACCACTGGCGCATCGCAATTCCAACTCAATCCTTCGCGACGCCGCCGCTTGAGAGATCCCGTAAGTGAAACGAGAAATCGCAATTAACGCGTCCGCACTTGAGGTGCGGGTCGCGCTGCTCGAAGACAATCAGCTCGCCGAGTTCTACCTGGAGCGCAATCGGCAGGTCGGCCTTGCCGGCAACATATACAAGGGCAAGGTCACGCGCGTGCTGCCCGGGATGCAGGCGGCGTTCGTCGATATCGGGCTGGAGAAGGCGGGCTTCCTGCACGTCTCGGATTTTCAGGACGGTATCGCCGCGATGAGCACGGCGGCGGAAGTGGTCGGTGAGGAAGACGTCGAGACCGAGCCGATCGGCGATAGCGAAGTAGCGGAATCCGAGTTCCCCCCAGGTGACGAAGCATCTGCCAACGGCGCCGCACCCGGCGGCGGTCGAGGACGACGTCGCGGCCGCGGACGTCGCCGGCCGGCGCCGCAACGCTCGCGCTTGCCGATCGAGCAGCAGCTGCGTCGCGGGCAGGAAATAATCGTTCAGATCGCCAAGGAGCCGATGGGCACCAAGGGCGCGCGGCTGACGTCGTCGATCTCGCTGCCCGGGCGCCACCTGGTGTACACGCCGACCAGCAATCACATCGGCGTGTCGCGCCGAATCGCCAGCGCCGAGGAGCGGGCACGGCTGCGCGCCGACGTCGGCGAGCTGCGGCCGCCGCAGGGCGGCTTCATCGTGCGCACCGCCTGCGAGGGCGTGAGCCGTCGCGAGATTCAGCGCGACGTCGCGTTCCTGACCAAGCTGTGGGCGTCGATTCTGCGCAAGAACGAGAGCATGCCGCCGGCGTCGATCCTGTACAACGACCTCGACGTCGCATTGCGAATCGTACGCGACCTGTTCGCCAGCGAGGTCGACCGGCTGTGGTGCGACGA
>DASQHV010000023.1:0-12477 GCA_035631915.1 Candidatus Acidiferrales bacterium
TACCATCGCCCGTGGTACGACCGCCAGCGTCCCGACGGCTTTGCGATGGCTCTGAGAGCGGCCAAGCGCGCGCTCGACCCGCGTGGAATCCTGAACGCGGGCGTGTTGATCGATCCGTAATGTGACGAGTCAGTCGTCGAGGCCGAGCTGCTTGCGCGCCGCCTCGCTCATCATGTGCGGCGTCCACGGCGGATCCCAGATGATTTCCACGCACGCGTCGTCGCATCCGGGGATGCCGAGCAGCTTGTCCTGAATCTCCTGCGAGATCGACATCCCCATCTGGCAGCCGGGCGCCGTCAGCGTCATCGTCACGTTGACGACGCGCTTGTCGATCGAGACGCCATAGATGAGGCCGAGGTCGACCAGGTTGACTGGAATTTCCGGGTCGTAGCACTCGCGCAGCACTTCGTAAACTTCGGCCTCGGTCAGTGCGGGCGAATTCTCCATAGGACGAACTCTAGTATATAAGGAGGACTGAAGCGTGCGAAACGCGGCTTGCGAGCGCGCGTGGCGCATCGGAGCGGAGGTTCCACATGCCCGACAAGGAAGATCTGTACGATCAGGCGATCGACGCGTATGCCGACGAAAAATTCGAAGAGGCGATCGAACTTTACAAGCAGGCGTTGGAAATCGATCCGAAGTACGTCGACGCAATTCACGGCATGACGATGTGCTACCAGGCCAAGGGCGATCTCGACTCTGCGATCGCGCTGACGAAAAAGTATATCGAGCAGGAGCCCGAGGACATCCTCGCGCACACCAACCTCAGCATGTTCTACATGAAGAAGGGCATGATAAAGGAAGCCGAGACAGCAGGCGCAGAGGCGCGCCGGCTCGATTGGAAGCGGCAACTCAAGGAAGGAAAAAAGTAGGCGATGCGATGAAGCTCAAAGACAAGGTTGTGCTGATTACCGGCGGCGGCTCGGGACTCGGGCGTGAGATGGGGCTGACGTTCGCACGCGAGGGCGCGAAGATCGGAGTCAACGACATCAGGACCGAGTCGGCGCAAAACGTCGTGACGGAAATCGAGCGCGCCGGCGGCAAGGCGCGCGGGTTCGTCGCGGACGTGTCGAGCAGCGCGGCGGTCAAGAAGATGTTCGCGGATTTCATCGCGGCCTTCGGCACTATCGACATCCTGATCAACAACGCCGGAATCGGGCGCACCCGCGACTCGAGCGAGGCGATCCCGACCCACGAAAAAACCGACGAGGACTGGCACAAGATGCTCGCGACGCATCTTGACTCGACGTTCTTCTGCACCCGCGAGGCGCTGAAGGTGATGATTCCCAAGCGCGCCGGACGCATCGTGAATCTCGGCTCGATCGCCGGCACCACGGGCCTGGCGTTCGCGTCGGACTACTGCGCGGCCAAGGGCGGGATAATTTCGTTCACCAAGTCGGTGGCGCGCGAGGTGGTGCCCCACGGGATCCTGGTCAATTGCATCGCGCCGGGATTTATCGACACGCCGATGACGGCCTTTATCGAAGGCGACATGCGCAAGCAGATCGAGGCGATCACGCCGATGGGGCGTTTCGGCGAGCCGAGCGACATCGCGGCGGCGGCGCTGTACCTCGCGTCGGACGACTCGAAGTTCATGGTGGGCCAGGTGATCAGCCCCAACGGCGGCTACGTGATCTGAGCCGCATCGATTCGACATCGGCGCCGCGCGCGGACTCAGGTGCGATGCTGCCGCGGTCCGCCGGCATCCTGATCCCGCTGTTCTCGATTCGCACGCGCGCGAGCCTTGGCCGCGGCGAGATTCTCGATCTCGCGCCGATGCTTGACCTCGCGCTCGCGATGGGGCATCGCGCGATCCAACTCTTGCCACTCGACGAGACCGCCCCCGGCGAACTCAGCCCGTACAGCGCGATGAGCGTGATGGCGATCGATCCGATGTACGTGTCGGTGCGCGAGCTCGACGGCGTGGGGCGCGTGGTGACCGGGCGCGCGCGGGACGCGGTGGGGAGTGGCCGCGTGGTGCCGCGCGCAATCGTACGGCGCGAGAAGCTTGCGCTGCTGGAGCGATCGTATCGGGCGTCTCGGGCGCGCGGCGGACGCTCCGACAGCGCGGAGCGCGACGCCTTTGCCGCCTCAAACGCGTACTGGCTCGACGACTACGCGCTGTTCCGCGCGTTGAAGGAGCGCTTCAACTGGGCGACGTGGGAGACGTGGCCGGCCGATCTCGCGCGCCGCGACGACGCAGTGCTGGCGGCGGCGCGTCGTGAACTGTCCGATCAGATCGAGATGTACGGCTACTGGCAGTTCATCGCCAATCGCCAGTGGACTGCGATGCGCGAGTACGCTGCGGCACGCGGCGCCTTTCTTGGCGGAGACCTTGCGTTCTCGCCGTGCCGCGACAGCGCCGAGGTGTGGGCGAACCAGGCCGACTTTGATTTGACGCGCACGGTGGGCGCGCCGCCCGATTCGTTCAATCCCAAAGGCCAGCGCTGGGGATTGCCGCTGCCGAATTGGCGGCGCATGCGCGACGACGGCTTCAAGCTGCTGCGCGCGCGGGTGCGCCGCGCGCGTTCGCTCTACGATCTGATTCGCGTCGATCACGTGGTCGGGCTGTATCGCACGTTCAACTTCGGCGCCGACCCCGACGCGCCGGGAAGCTTCACGCCGGCCGACGAAAACGAGCAGCGCGCGCAGGGCGAGGAGACTATGCGCACGATCATCGGCGAGGTGGGCGCGCCCGCCGTGATCGCGGAGGACCTGGGCACGGTGCCGCCGTGGGTGCGCGAATCGCTCACGCTGATGAACGTGCCGGGCTACAAGGTGATGCAGTGGGAGCGCGTCGATTGGGGCGGCGCCGGCGAAACCTACCTGAGCCCGGCCGCTTATCCCGAACTTTCGCTCGCGACGACGGGGACGCATGACACCGAGTCGCTGACGGCGTGGTGGCGCGAGCAACCAGTCGCCGAGCGCGAGAAGCTGGTGCGCGCGCTCGGAATCGAAGCGGCGGTGAATCCGCGCAGGATGCTAGAGGAGTCGGCGCGCGACGCGATCCTTTCGGCGTTGTACGCCGCGCCGTCGCGGCTGGTGGTGATTCCGATTCAGGACTTGTTCGGATGGAGCGCGCGAATCAACCGGCCCGGAACCGTCAACGATTCGAACTGGACTTATCGCCTGCCGCTGACGCTGGAACGGATGCGGCGGAGCCGCGCGATTCAGATGCGCGTGGCGAAGCTCCGCGAGATCGCGATCGCGAGCGGCCGCTTCAGCGCAGAGCCGTCACGCGGCGCGGATTGAATCGATCACGCCCAGCCGCGCGGCACGCCACGCCGGCAACAGCCCGCCCAGCGCGCCGATCGCCAGCGCCGCCGCCAGCCCGGACACGAATGCCGAAGGCGTCAAGCGAAACGAGAACATCAGCATCTGCACGTTCATCAGGCGCGAGTTCAAGCCGGTTGCCGACGCGACCGCCACGCCGAGAATCTCGCCGAGCACGCCGCCCGCGAGCGCCAGCACCATGCTCTCGAGCACGAAGCTGAACAAAATCGCGGCGCGGCTAAATCCGATCGCGCGCAGCACGCCGACCTCGCGCGCGCGCCGCGCCACCGCCGAGTACATCGTGTTCATCCCGCCGAAAATCGCGCCGACGCCCAGGATGACCGCGACGATCAAGCCGAGGCCTCTCAACTGATCGGCGAGCTGGGACTGCAGCGCGTAGAAGCGGTCCTCGGGCATCGCGTCGAGCCGAAGGCGCGCGTCGCGCTCGAGCGCCGCGTCGAAGCTCGGGCCCATGCCGGGCTTCATCGTGACGTGCAGGTCGGAGAATCCGTTGCCGAAGTGAACGTCCTGCTGCAGCACGTCGAGGTCGGTCCACACCTCGGACTCGCGGGCGCTGCCGCCGTCCGAGAACACGCCGACGATTGGCCATGAGCCGCGGCCGAAATGGATTTCGTTGCCGGGCTTGAGATCCGGGAAGCGCGCGGCGAGCCGCACGCCGACGATCATCTCGGGCTGTCCCGCCGCGAGCAGTCTGCCGTTGACGATGCGAATCCCGCGATGAACCTGAAAGGCCACCGGCTGCACGCCGCGCAGATAGGTAAAGCTGCTGAGGCGCAGCGGACCGTCGGGAGCGGGATTGAACGCGGTGACGATCTCAGGCGACACCAGCGCGTGGCCGGCGCTGTCGTGCTCAATTTCGGAACGGACCCGGATGATGTCGTACTGCTCGCGCGTGACAAAGCTCGAAGGCTCGGCCGTGACGCTGCGGCTCAGCACGATCCAGTTGTCCGCGCGGGCGGAGCGGAGCACCGCACTGCGCAAGCCGGCGACGAAGCCAAGCAGAATGAAAAGGATCATCACGACCAACGCCACGCCGCCCGCGGTCATCAGCGTGTTCGTGCGCCGCACCAGGAGGCTGCGCACATTGTACTTGACGGGTATCACGCTGAGGGAGGCCGCGCGCCGCAACGAATCAATCCGGGCGGGCGTGGATCAGAACGTAGGGCTCGTACTGGAGCGGCGTCAACCGTTCGATGCGAAATCCAGCGCGTGTGAGCAGTGCACGATAGTCGTCCTCCGTGCGCGGGATGCTGCCTTGAATCGCGCGGGCGCCAACCGCCATCATCAGAGCGCCCAACGAAGGGTTGCGGCCCGCGAGCGTCGCGTATTCAACCAGCAGCAGGTCCGCGGTCGGCCGCATCGCGGCGCGGCAATTGCGCAGGATCTTGAGCGCGCGATCGTCGGGCCAATTCACGATCACTGAGGACAGCAGGTAGACGTCGCCGCCATGCGGCACCGCTTCGAAGAAGTCGCCGCCCACGCAGTCGCATCGCGCGGTTAGCCCTTGCGACGCAAGGTAACGTCGACTGCCCTCGATCACTTCAGCCGAGTCGAGCAGAACCGCGCGCGCTCCGGGAGTGGCGTTCAGGATGATCGATAAAAGCGCGCCGTGTCCACCGCCAACGTCGACGATCGTCCGTGCCCGCGAGAAGTCGAACGCATCCGGCACGTCGCTATAGCGCAGCGGCGCGCTCATGATCATCGCTTCGTTGAAACGTTCCGCGGCGTCGGGATGGCTGCGGAAGTAATCGTAAAAGCTCACGCCCAGCGCGTGATCGAAGGCGGGCTCGCCGGTCAGCGCGGTGTGGAGCAGATCTCCGGTGGCGCGATAGTATTCCTCGCCGACCAGGATTGCCTGCGAGCGCCAGCCCGGATGCGACTTGAGGAGCGCGCCCAGCGGTCGGAGCGAATAGCGGCCGCCACCGTCGATCGCAAATGCGTCCATCGCGGCGAGCGCACGCAGCATCGCGTCGAGTTCCCGCGCGTTCGCGCCGACGGCGCTCGCAATCTCGGCCGAGGTCAGCGCTTGCGACGCGAGCAAGTCGGGAATTCCAAGCTTGGCCGCGACGTACACCAGTTGAGTCATGATATTGCCAACGAATAGCGCGGCGAGTCTTTGCTGCGCGGCGGCGAGTTCGGCATTTGTAGAATCGCTCATTGCGGCGCCGCTGCTAGATGATTTTTCCGATCGCATCGACGGGGGCTGGCCGCAGCGCGCTCCAAATGGGTGCGAGGCCGCTCGCGACGCTGACCGCGAAGGCGACCGCCAATCCCAGCGCCGCGCCTGCCGGCGTAACCCACAACGCGCCGACGCCGCCCGCCAGGCTGAGCGTCGCGCCATGCCTGAAGATCAGCAGTGCGACGCCGGCGCCGGCGATACCGCCGCACAGGCCAATCGCGGCGCACTCGCCAAACAGCAGCGCCGCCACGGCTGGACGGCCGAATCCGAGCGTGCGCATCACCGCGACTTCGGCGATCCGCTCGCGCACCATCATCGCGGTGGAATTCGCCGCGATCAGCAGCACCGTCAACACCACGATCGCGCACAGGCTGAGCACGATTCCGCGGATGTCGCCGAAGGTCGCGAGCCCGCCGGCCAGCGCGTCGCTCTCGGTGAGAGTGCGCGTCTCGTAGTCGGAGTTGCGGAAGTTTTCGTCGATCTCGCGGATCAGCCGGCTCACGTCAGCCGGTTGGTTGACCCTGACGACCAGGTTCCACGCGAGGTCGGGGTTGGCGTGACCGGTCGCCTTGCGTGCGTCGGCCAGGTAGTCGCGGCGAAACGCGAACACGTTGGGGTAACGCTTTGACGGCATCTCGCCGAGAATCACGAAGCTGAGCTTCATATGGTCGCGGCCGGCGCCGAGCAGCGTGATCTCCTGGCCCGGATGCCACCCGTACTTGGCCATCAGCACGCGGCCTGCAAAGGCGCCTCGACGTTCGCGTTCGAACGCGCGGCGCGCGTCGCCGGCCAGGTCGTAGTCGGGAAACACGTCGGCAATCTGAAGGCCCTCCGCGACGGCCAGGATCTGATCGCTCACGTCGCGATAAGTGGCGGGCCATCCGGTAATCGCGACGCACGCCGCACACCCCGGCATCGTGCGCACCTGATCGCAGTAACGGCCCGGAATTCCGTAGAACGGCAGGCTGCGATTGAGCACGATCAACCGCAGCGTGGACGAGGCGTCGGTGACGATTCTGTCGATCGAGGCGGGCACCGAGACCAGGATGACGAACACGAAGGTGGCGAGCGCAACTGTGAGCGCCGTCAAAATCGAGCGCCGCGGGTTGCGCCGCAGATTGCGCTCAATCAGCTTGAGCAGATACATCCCCCGACTCCACAGTTTCGCGGCCGCGCAATCGAAGCCCGCGTGCCAGATTCGCAACCCGCGCGAACATCTTATGCAGCGCTCTACTACGCCGCGTCCCACTCGGCGTGCAAGCCTGCCGCGAGGCGCAGCATGGCCCAACGCATAGCAACTCGCAAGCGCGTGACAACCTGCGGTTTACGCTTTCCAACATGCGCGATCGTCGGCAGTGCGTCCGAGGGCAAACTTTCGCCGCGATGCGTGAAGTTGTGACGCGCGCGCGCGTTGAACTATAAGCAATGCTTGGCAAGCGCGGCGTGCGGCGTTGGCGCGCACGATGCCGGAGGTGTGCATGGGACCGCTCAAGGGAATTCGCGTACTTGATTTGAGCATGGTCGTTTCGGGTCCGTTCTGTACGATGATGCTGGGCGACCTCGGCGCGGACGTCATCAAGATCGAACCGCCCGAGGGCGACGTGTCGCGCACACCGACCGGGCAGGAGCGCGGCGGCGTGACCGTGGCGACGCTGAACTGGAATCGCAACAAGCGCGCGATGATGCTCGATCTCAAGCGGCCCGGCGCCGCCGACGTGTTCCTGAAAATGGCGGAGAATGCTGACGCGGTGGTGCAGAACGTGCGCCCGGGCGTCGTCGACCGGCTGGGCGTCGGCTACGAGACGGTCGCGGCGCGCAACCCAAGGATCGTCTACTGCTCGATCGCCGGCTACGGATTCTCGGGTCCCTCGATGAACAAACCGGCCTACGATCCGATTATCCAGGGCATGGCCGGCGTGATGATCTCGCAGCGCACTCAAGGCCGGCCGCGCGCGGTGAAAAATATCCTGGGCGACAAGGTCACCGCGATGACCGCGGC
This sequence comes from Candidatus Acidiferrales bacterium, assembly GCA_035631915.1. GTDB lineage: Bacteria > Desulfobacterota > Binatia > Binatales > Binataceae > Binatus. The sequence continues at coordinate 7,473 of DASQHV010000023.1, forward strand.
GATTTCGATCCTGGCGGCGCTGAACGAAGCGCAGCGCAGCGGCCGCGGACAGCATCTGAAGATCGCGATGATCGACGCGGTCGCCTACTACCTGATGCCGGATACCGCGTCGCGCCATACCTATCTTCCCGACCAGCGCGGCGTCGCGCCCTCGATGAATACGCTGGAACCGTTCCAGACTGCCGACGGATTCATCACGATCGCGCCGCTCACCGACAAGCACTGGGCCGCGATTCTCGGCGCCGTCGGGCATCCCGAATGGTTCGCCGGCGAGGAGCCGCGGCCCGAGCGCGTCAGGCGCTCGATCAAAAAGCTCATCGAGCTGTTTCCCAGCCAGCCGAGCGCGTACTGGCTCGAGCGAATCGAAGCGGCGGACGTTCCGTGCGGGCCGGTCAACGACTACGACTCGATCTGGACGGATCCGCAGTTTGTCGCGAACCAGACTTTTCTCGAGTACGAGCATCCAAAGGCCGGGCGCGTGCGCGCGGTGCGCTCGCCGGCGCGATTCTCGCGCACCGAGCCCGAACTGTGGCGCCATCCGCCGGACTTTGGCCAGCACACCGACGAGATTCTGCGCGACTGCGGATTTGGCGCGGACGAGATCAGCGATCTCCGGTCGCGGCAAATCGTGATGTGACCGGCGCGACGGATCAGCCTGAGCCGCCAACGCCTCGCAGCGGTGCACGACGCGGTCCGCTCAGCGACCCGCTGACTGCGGTGGCCGTGTGGATTGTCGCGCTGATGATTTCGGGCTCGCTCCTGGCGGAGCTGCCGGACCGATCGAACCAGCTCGACTTCAGCCACTACTACACCTCCGCGCTCGCGATGCGCCGCGGGATCGATCCCTACGCGATCGATTTGCGTCCGCTGGCGAACAGCCTGGGGCTGAACGTCGCGGACAATACTCGCGCCACCTACCCGCCGCCATTTCTGCTGTGCTTCGAGCCGCTGACCAGGCTCGCCCCCGCGCACGCGTATTGGACCTGGATCTCGATCAACGCGGCCCTGACGATCGTGGCGCTTTTCGTTTTGCTCAGCTTCGGGTCGCACGTCGACGCTACCGCGGCGGTGTCACTGGCCGGCTTCGCGCTGCTTTACCCGCCGCTGGTGGACAATTTTACCTATGCGCAGAGCCAGGTGCTGGTCGTGCTGATTCTGGCGCTCACGATGCGATGGATGGAACGCGGGATGGATCGTGTGGCGGGAATCGCGCTCGCGGTAGCCGGACTGCTGCGAATATTTCCGCTCATCATGGTCGGCTATCTGCTCGCACGCCGGCGCTGGACGGTGCTCGGCTACGCGATTGGCGGGCTGTCTGCGGGAGTCGCGATAACTCTGTTGCTCGCCGGCCCGCGCGTGACGCTGAGCTTCGCGCGCGCGCTGCCGTTCGTGCTCGATCCGCGCTGGATGATGCGCCAGGTCAACGTGTCGCTGAATGCGTTCGTCGAGCGGGGGTTCGTTTATGTTCTGAGATTTCCGCTGCCGCCGTCCGCCGAAATCGCGCGTAGGATCGTGACGGCCATTTTCGAGCTCGCGATAGTGGCATTCACTTACGTCTCGACCGCGGCGCCGGCGGCCGATCGCGACACCGACTCGCGCGCATTTTCGCTATGGGTCGTCGCAACCGTTCTGCTCGCGCCGACCGCGTGGTACCACTACCTTGTGCTGCTGTTCATCCCGTTCGCACAGCTGGCGTCCGCGGCGTCGGCCGGCCGCGCCAGCAATCGCAGCGTCTGGATGGCCGCCGCGAGCGTAATGACACTGTCTGGCGCGCTCATCGTGCGCGGGCCGCTGATTGGACTGCTGTCGGCCGGAATGTTGGCCACGGTGCGCGAGGCGCCGTTCGCCTCGTTGGTCATGGCATATTTTTCAGCGTATTGGTTCGTAAGTGATCGAATCGAAGCAGCTCCAGCGAACGTGCGCTCGGCGCTTGCACCGGTCGGAGGAGAGGTATGACGGCGCGTCGCGGCGGACGAGTGCGAACGTTTAGTCGAATACTGCTTTGCGCGGCTGCCGGCTCCGCCTTCGCGCTGATTTCAGGTTGCGGTGCGCAAAAGCCTCCGCCGACTGAAGCTGCGCCGTCCGCAGCGCCGACCGTGGTCCCGACGGCGAAGCCCACGCCCACCGGCGCGGCGATCAGCAACAAGGCGCCCTACGCGATCACGGCCGGACTCGACGGCAACCTGTGGTTTACCGAGTACCAGGGCGACGCCGTCGGCCGCATCACGCCGTATGGCGCGACCAAGCGCGTCCCGATCGATCCCGACGGCTTTGCCGAACGGATCACGGCGGGCCCTGACGGCGCGGTGTGGTTTACCGACACGGTTCAAAATCGCGTCGGGCGCGTCGCGACGGACGGTAAAATTGCGTACGTCAAGCTGCCGCACTCCAGGAGCGGGCCCGCGGGAATCACGTCGGGGCCCGACGGCAACATCTGGTTCAGCGAGCATTCCGGCGATCGCATCGGCCGCCTCACTACCACCGGAACTCTGACCGAGATCGGGCTGCCGAAGGGCACCGGGCCGGCGGAGATCGTCGTCGGCAGCGACGGCAATCTGTGGCTGGCCGAGGACAATGTCGGGCGCATCGCGCGCGTTACGCCAGACGGCAAGGTCAAGGAATTTCAGATCCTCTCTCACGATGCGCGGCCGGCGATGATGGCTCTGGGGGCCGACGGCAACGTCTGGTTCACCGAACCCCAGGTGAACAAGATCGGGCGCATCACTCCCGATGGATACATCACGGAAATCTCGATGCCGGAGAGCGGCGTGCCGCTCGGAATCGCCAACGGCTCTGACAAGAACCTGTGGGTCACGATGGTGCGCGAGCACGCGATCTACCGAGTGAGCCCGAAGGGTGAGATCACGATGTTCCGAACGCCGGACGCGACGATGGCGACCTTTATCGCGGCGGGGCCCGACGGCAACCTGTGGTTCACGGAACCCAACGGCAAGATTGGCCGCCTCACGCCGCAAGGTGACGTAACCGAGTACGTGTTTTCGAATCCCTACGAGACCGTCAAATAACGCAGCGACCCGTTTCCCCACCGACTCGAACAGCGCGGCTGTTCCACTCCGCGACTTTTGCGCTATAAGCGCATCACAGAAACCGAAAGACAGAACTGGAACCGAAACATCAGTCGCGTTTGGATTCCGGAAATTTGCCGCAAGGGAGAATTTGCGCAATGGGCAAGCTCGACGGAAAAGTAGCCGCCATTACCGGCGGCGGGCGCGGTATTGGCCGCGGTATCGCGCGGGCATTCGCGGCGCAGGGATGCGCAGTCGTAATCAATGACTTGGGCGTGACCGTCGCGGGACAGAAGGAAACCTCATCGCCTGCCGACGACGTCGCCCGCGACATCAAGGCTGCCGGCGGCAAAGCGGCGTCCAATCACATGGATATCGCCACCGTCGAAGGCGGCGAGGGGCTGGTCAACCAGGCGATCAAGGAATTCGGCAAGCTCGACATCCTGGTCAACGTCGCCGGCATCCTGCGCGACCGCATGATCTTCAACATGAGCGAACAGGAATGGGACGACGTGCTCCGCGTGCACCTGAAGGGGCACTACTGCACGATTCGGCCGGCCTCCGCGCACATGCGCGAGCGCAAGTTCGGCAGGATCATCAACTTCTCGTCAAACTCCGCACTCGGCAGCCCGGGCCAGCCCAACTACGCGGCGGCCAAGGCGGGAATCCTGGGGCTGACGTATTCGAGCGCCAACGCGCTGCAAAAATACGGCATCACGGTCAACGCGATCATGCCGGGTGCGTCGACGCGAATGACCGACACGATCCCTGCGGGACGAATGCCCGGCGCAACCGGAATTCCGCAGTCGGAAAATGTGGAGGGCACGCCGCGCGATCCCGCCAACGTCGCTCCGATCGTCGTGTTCCTTGCCAGCGACGCGGCCTCCGGCGTTACCGGGCAGTGTTTCGGCGCATCGGGTTACCGCATAATGCGCTACCGGCACATCGTCGCCGACAAGATTCTGTACAACAACGGGCCGTGGGACATTGACGACCTGTTCGAGCGGCTGAAGTCAACGTTGCTGGTCGATCTCGGCACGCCGCGGATGTAGAAAGGGCTCGCGCTCGAAGCGTGTGAGTACGACGAGGCGAGGGGAACCGTCGCACGACGGCCTTGTATGAGCACGGCGGCTTAGAGGTCGGTCAGATCGACGAAGCCCTCTTTTTTCCCGTGCGCGATCGCGTCGTCGATGAGTTTCCAGAAGCGCTTATTCTGGGACAGCGCCAGGGCTTCGAGGTCTGTGTCCTCAGTGACCGGCACCAGCGCGGCGCATGGCCGGCCGTTCTTGGTGATGAGGACCGAACCGCTTTTGGGCAGCTCCTTGACGTAGCGGCTGAAGCGCGTTTTGACCTCGCGAATGTTCTCGACTTTCATAGAGTCACTCTCCTTCCGCCGATGACAAGCTGGTTGCCACGCTTGCGCCCGATGGCGTCAACCAGCACGCGGTCATCTTCAACCCGATAGAATACGCGCAAGTCGCGGTCCCGGAACTCAAACTCAGATTGCCCGGAAGGCCGGCGCAGGCGGAAGCGGTTCTTGTTCTCAACGGTGGCATTGTCTTCGCCGAGCGCGGCCTGCATCGCCGCCTTCAGCCGCGAGCGGTCGCCGGCCCCGAGGGCCTTGAATTGACGGACCGCGTCGGGGCCAAGCGTGACGGCGCGCTTCGGCATCGGAAGAGTGTAGTTCAGATTGTGACTACATGCAATCCAGCATCTCAAATCTCCATGCGCTTAACCTCGTGGCGGCGCTGATTGAGGAGTGAGCAGCGCTGGCACGCACGCACCGCCGCCGGTCTCCCGCACGGTCGTCCGGCGTCGCGCGCGAACGCCGAGTCTAGCGGCGGGCGCCGTCGGTTTTCTTCGCCGCGGGAGCCGGCTTCGCAGGACCGAAGACAGCGTTCAGAAATCCGACCACGTGGGACGCATACTCCACCGGCGCTTCGTAGACCGCGTCGCCGTGGCCGTCCGACGGCGCAATC
>DASQHV010000024.1:0-10155 GCA_035631915.1 Candidatus Acidiferrales bacterium
AGCGCGAACTTGACGCCGTGGTACCGTTCGCTCGAGAAAATCGCCGCGCGCTTGATCGCCGCGAACAGCAAATCGCGCTTGACCGCGATTTTGTATTTCGACTGCTTGGGAATGACGCCGCGATAGTCGGGAAACTCGCCCTCGACCAGCCGCATCGAGACCTCCGTGCTGCCGCGCTTCAGGTACGCGAGCTGACCCTCGAGGCTGAGCCGCACTTCCGCGTCGCCGCTCTCGTCGAGAATCTTACGCAACTCCGAAAGGCCCTTTCGCGGGATGATCGCGCCAGTCTCCATTCTGAATCCCGGCACCTCGCGCTCGACCATCGCGAGCCGATGCCCGTCGGTGGCGACCATCCGCGCCGACCCGGGCGCATTCGACTCGACGAACACGCCGCTCAGGTTATAGCGCGCCTCGTCGGGACTGACCGCGAAGATCGTCTTGTCGATCATGCCTGCAAGCACGGCGGCGGGAATCGCCAACTCGGCCTTGAGCTGCGGCTTCTTCGACGACGTTGCTGCTTCCTTGCCCAGGCTCTGACTCGGCATCGCCGGGAAGCTCCGCGGATCCAGCCCCATCATCTTGAATTTTGCGCGTCCGCACTTTAGCTCGACCCAATCGTTGTCGAGCGTACTGAGCGCCACATCGTCGCCTTCGGCCTCGCGCACGATTTCAAACAACTTTCGCGCGTTGAGCGTAAGCGACTTTTCCTTGCCCGTGCATGCGACCTGCGTCCGGATTCCGACTTCGAGGTCGGTCGCGCTCAGGCTCAGCGAATTTCCGTTGGGTTCGATAAGAACGTGGCCGAGGATCGGGACCGTCGTGCGCCGTTCCACGATTCCTTGAACCAGTCCCAAACTTGAAAGCAGCGACGCGCGCTGGATCGTGAGTCCCATGAATTGTTAGCCCGTCTTCCTGTTCCGGATCTTTAGATCTCTAAAATACTTTAGCAGCAATAGTAGGAGTTGTGGATTTGTGGACAGATGATGCAAGCGACTGAATCCGCACGCGGTTCGACGGCTGAAAACTTGTCGACTGCGCGTCGGCTGACGGCCGGCACCGAAGTGCCGGCCGCCGCCCCTGTCGATATCGATCGCCCTGTGCCCACCTCGTCCACAGCCCCCTCGACAACCTCCACCGTCCCCCGTCACGCCGCATTCGCGCGAATCGATTTCAGCTCACGCTCGATTTTCTCGATCGACAGCCGAAACGCCGAATCGCTCGTCACCCGCCGCATAATCAGGTTGTACGCGTGTATCACCGTCGAATGATCGCGCCCGAAATGATCGCCGATAGTCGGGAACGAGCTGTCGGTCAGCTTGCGACACAGGTACATCGCGACCTGGCGGCAGAATGCGATGTGCTGGGTGCGCTTCTTCGACTTCAGATCCACCAGCCGGATATGGAAAAAATCCGCGACCGTCTTCTGAATCGACTCGACGTCCGGCTTCGCGTCGTGATTGCGAATCAAATCCTGCAGCGCCTGTCGCGCAAAATCGACAGTGATCGCCGACTTGTTGAGCGACGCCAGCGCCGCCAGCCGCGTCAGGCATCCTTCCAGCTCGCGAACATTGGACGAAACACTCTGCGCGATATACATCGCGACTTCCGGCGCCAGCTTGAGGTTCTCCAGCACCGCCTTCTTTTGCACGATCGCGACCCGCGTCTCCAGGTCCGGCGGCGCGATGTCGGCAATCAGTCCCGACTCGAAGCGGTTGCGCAGCCGCTCCTCGAGTCCCGGGATCTCACGCGGCACCTTGTCCGACGTGAGCACGATCTGATGCCGCTCGGCATGCAGCGCATTGAACGTGTGGAAGAATTCTTCCTGCGTGCGCTCGCGACCGGCCAGGAACTGTACGTCGTCCAAGATTAGCGCGTCGACGCGGCGAAATTTCTCGCGGAACTCGTTCATCTTGTCGCGCCGGAGCGAGTTGATGAGCTCGTTCATGAAAAATTCCGCCGGCATGAACAGCACCCGCTTGCCGCGCGCGCCGCCGCCCCAGATGTGGTGCCCGATCGCCGAGACGAGATGCGTCTTGCCCAGGCCGACACCGCCATAGATGAAGAGCGGGTTGTACTTTTCGCCGGGTTGATTCGCGACCGCCTGCGCCGCCGCATGCGCAAACTGGTTCGCCGACCCGACCACGAACTCGGCAAACGTGTAGCGCGGATTCAGCGTCGGGTGAGCGCCACGCGCAGCGTCGCTCGACGCCGGCCGCGCGCCGCCTCCGTTGTGAGCGCCGTTCACCTTGACCTGTTCGTTGGCATGCCCGTTGCTGTGCCCGTTGCGATGGCCCGATTGAGGCGCAGCTCCCGCGGGCAGGTTGTCGCCGAGCGTCAGCCTCACCTGCACCTGCTCGCCAGCCTCGGCCGAGAGCGCGGTACACATCAAGCTCAGATATCTTTCGTTGATCCAATCGCGAAAAAATCGATTGGGCGCCTCGATTGTTACGGTCGATCCCTGATGTGCGACAAAATTGAGCGGCCCGATCCAAGTTTCGAATCCAACCTGCCCCAGTTCATCCCGCATCCGGTCAGCGGCCCTTTGCCACAAACCATTCATATCGTGTCCCCCTGCGAAAACCGGCGCGTCCTCCTCACGCCGGAACAAGCGCCCCGTGCCTCACCACGCTGGCGAATTACACACAAGCTTATCCACACTTGTGGATAACCGATTTTTCTCTCGTTGCCGCCGACAATTTGACGGCACGATCTGTCCGACTATCAACTTATCCGGGTGTCGATCGATTCTGCTGGCCTGAAATTTTCTCGGGAGAGCGAGAGCGATTTGCACGCGCATCCGGACCATGTTTCACGCGCTGCGAAGGATCCGCGGACTTCGAAACGGATCCGCTAGTGAACAAGTTTTGCGGCCAAGCGAACGTGATAAACTTATTTCCTGAAAGTGACAAGCGCGCGAAAAAATTTCTCGCTACGCACGCGGATCGAAAAGGAAATTTCGTGCGAGCGCGAGTGCGCGTCGCGGGCGCGAATTTTTACTTCGCTTGCGCGATCACGCACGTTAGCTCCAGGAGCCGGTGAGCGCGATCGCACGTTTTGGGCCGCAGAGTACAGTTTCGGTCGATTTCAGCGCGCGCACGAAAAAATATTTTCAGATCGAAAAAAAATCTGCGCGTTCGCTGCCACAGCCGCCGGGAAATCGCGATGACTGCTCGCAAAATCTCCGATGAACTTTTCAATCGCGCCAAGGTTAAGATTCCTGGCGCGGTGAATTCTCCCGTGCGCGCCTGGAAGGCCGTCGGCGGCACGCCGCTCTTCATCGAAAGTGGCACTGCTGCAACAATTTCCGACGCCGACGGCTCCCGCTTCATCGATTACGTCTGCTCCTACGGTCCCGCGATCCTCGGCCATGCTCATCCGCGCGTCATCGCCGCCATCGCCGACCAGGCGCGACTTGGTTTGGGCTTCGGTGCGCCCACTGAAATCGAAGTTGAGCTCGCCGAAATCATTTCGACGGCAATAAAATGTGCCGAAAAGGTTCGTCTCGTCAGTTCCGGCACAGAGGCCGGCATCACTGCGCTCAGAATCGCGCGCGCCGCGACCGGCCGCCCGAACATAATCAAGTTTGACGGTTGCTATCACGGTCACAGCGACTCGTTGCTGGTGCGCGCCGGTTCCGGTGGCATGACTCTCGGTCAACCTGATAGCGGAGGCGTGCCTGCGGCGCTCGCCGCGATGACGATGGTTGCGCGATATAACTCGATTGAGACAGTCGAAGATTTATTCCGCGCCGCGCCTGACAAAATCGCCGCCGTGATCGTCGAGCCGGTCGCCGCAAACATGGGAGTCGTGAATCCGGAGCCCGGATTTTTGCGCGCGCTCGCCGCCCTGACGCATCGCAACGGCGCGATGCTGATTTGTGACGAGGTTATATCCGGGTTCCGGCTTCGTTTCGGATCGATTGCCGAAGCGATGGGCGTCGCGCCCGACCTCATCATGCTCGGAAAAATAATCGGCGGCGGATTGCCCGTCGGTGCGGTGGCCGGCCCGGCGAAGACAATGGATCTGCTTGCGCCGATGGGGCCGGTTTACCAGGCGGGGACGCTGTCAGGAAACCCGCTCTCAGTTCGCGCAGGAATTGAGGCGCTAAAGATTCTGCACGAGACCAATCCATACGATCGGCTCGACGCCGCAGGCGCGCGACTCGAGGCGGGACTTGCCGACGCGCTCGCGAAGCATCGGGTCCCCGGATGCGTCAATCGCGCGGGATCGCTGCTAACGATGTTTCTGGGTCCCGAGGACGTCCGCAACGCCGACGACGCGCGCACCGCGGACACCGCGAAGTTCGCGAAGTTTTTCCACGCGATGATCGCGCGCGGCATAAATATACCGCCGTCACAATTCGAGGCGATGTTCATCTCGACCGCGCACACCGACGCCGACCTCGATCGCACGATTGCAGCCGCTAACGAATCGCTCGCCGACGCGCTAGGCTGATCTTTCGCGACCCGGTGAAACAATCTTGCCGCTGATCTCCGGAAAATACGCGCGCTCGATGGCGATGGCGATGGAAATCCCGATGTCGCCGATCGCAGGCGGCGTCTGCGGCCACTATATCGACCTGTACTTCCACACCGACCCGTGGTTCACGATTATCCTGATGGTTTCCGGATTCATTCACTCGATCCTCACGGTTGTCAGGATCGCCCGCGACATTCCGCCACCCAAGCCGGAACCGTAATTCGCAAATTGGACGCAAACCGCATCCCGACTATCCGCGCGATTCAGCAGATGAATCTGATCCTGGTCGTCATGACCGCCGCAATCCTGGCGGTGACGCTGTCGACGCGCGCCGCAGTCGCATGCCTGCTCGGCGGCGCGGTCGTGATTGCGAATCTGTGGATCCTCAACCTGCTCGGCGGATTGTTGCTCTCCGCCGCCGGCGCCGGCATCTCCGGCACTGCGGCAAAACTCGGCGTGCTCGCGATTCCGCTTAAGATGTTGCTGGTGATTGGCCTGGTTTACCTGATTTTCACGCGGACCAAGATCGACGGCCTGGGATTCGGCCTCGGCGTCTTGACTCAGATGACGGCGGCAATTATTGAAACCGGGCGTGCTTCGATGCGCGCCTCAAGCTAAACTTTCCGCGGCGGACAAAAACTTCCCTTGCATAAATCGATAAATTTTCTCGAACTGCTCGGCGGCGGCAAAATCCCCGAGGTCCTGCTCGGCACCTGGCTGGTGATGGGCCTGCTGCTGATCTTCGCGTTTTTCGCACGGCGCGCACTCGCCGCCGCCAGCGACCCGGTCACTCCCGACGACGGCATTACCGTCCGCTCGATCGCCGAGACAATCGTCGAATGGGCCGACGGCTTCGTCAACGAGGTCACCCAGCTTCATCACTACCGCCAGTTCGTGCCGTTCTTCGGCACCCTCTTCGTGTTCATCCTGGCGGCGAATTTTCTCGGCTTGATCCCCGGGATGGAACCGCCGACCAGCGACTCCGACCTGACTTTCGCGCTCGGCACCATCTCCTTCTGCTTTTTTATCTTCCACGGCGTCAGAGCGCAGGGGCTGCTCGGCTATCTGCGCACGTTCCTGGGGCCGATGCTCGCGCTCGCACCGCTGATGGTGGTGATCGAAATCGCCGACAACCTCTTTCGCCCGTTTTCGCTCGGCGTTCGTCTCTACGCCAACATGTTCGCCGACCACATGGTGCTGAGCATGTTCACCGACCTGACCAAGCTGGTCATCCCGCTCGCCTTTCTGGCGCTCGGCGTGATCGTCTGCATCGTGCAGTCGATGGTCTTCATGATCCTGTCGATGGCCTATGTGCGGCTTGCGGTCAGCCACGAACACTAAATTGGATTTCACGCGCGGCCGGGATTCCGCCCGGAATTGTGGTGGCAGAGGAAAGAGAGGTGGCCGGAATCGGCACCCGAGGCGCGCGAATCAAGGAGGACTGAACATGGTACGACGGATTGGATCGGTCATGACGATGGCGGGAATTGCGATTCTCGCGTCGCCGATGCTCGCGATGGCGCAGGACGCGGCAGGCGGCGCGGCCGGCGGCACGGCGCTTCGCGCGGGACTAATCGCGCTGGCCGCAAACCTGGGCGTCGGCATCGCGGCATTCGGCAGCGGCCTCGGCCAGGGACGGATGGTGGCGTCGGCGATGGAATCGATCGGGCGCAACCCCAATGCGGCGGGAGCAATCTTCACGCCGATGCTGCTCGGACTCGCGTTCATCGAAGCGCTGACTCTCTACGCGCTGGTCATCGCGATCCTGCTGCAGGCGAAGATCTAGAATTTCATCGCGGCGAACTGAAAACGGGGCTCGACACGAGCCCCGTTTCTTTTTGCCCACTGCGCGCAGACTCGCGCCCTAATCTTTCCGCTTCGCGCCTTGCAGAATGTCGAACGGCGCGCGACTCTTTGCTCTTTTCAGCAGCACATAGGTTGCGCCGGCGCCACCGTCGGCCGGCCGCGCACTGGTGAACGCCAGCACATGCCCGCCGATCGCGCCATGCGAGAGCCATCCCGCGCAAGCATGCTTGAGCACTGAATGACCGCCCGGCGACCGCAGCCCGCGCCCATGCACGACAAGCACCGCGCGGAGTCCCTTGCGCACCGCCCCGATGATGAACTCCTTCAGCGCCTGCTTCGCGTCGACCAGGATCATCCCGTGCAGGTCGAAATGCGCCTGCATTGCGAACTCGCCGCGCCTCAGCTGCGACACCAGCCGCGGGTCGAGTCCCTTGCGATAACCCTCGACGTACTCGTCAGATTCCGTGATATCGAACGGCGCCTGCCCCGACACCAGGTCCGAAAGTTGAGCGATCACCTCGGCGTCTTCGTCGACGATCGAATGCGTCACCGGCGGATCGATCGGCATCCGCGCGCGACGGTCGCCGTTCAACGGCCGGACACCCTCCAGCGCCTGCCGCAGGATTGCGTCGTCGTCCAACTCGACCGGTTCGGGTGTCGATGACGGTGTCTTCTCGGCCGGCTGCACGACCTTCGCCGCCGGCGGCGGCAGCTTCGTCGCGGACTTTGCAATCGCGACGTCGCGCGCCGCGAGCATCTTCTTCAAATCCTTGAAGGGTGACGCGAATACCGGCGCCGGCGCGGCGGGCTTGGCGCTCGCCACCTGGTCGACGCCCTTCTTGTTCTTCTTCGCCATCGGGGAACTGTCAGCCGCTATCAAACTGTGAGTGCAGATGAGACTACGCCGTAACCGCGCGCCTGTCATTCCGATCGGACTTTCCTCTCCCGTGTCATTCTTGAGCGAAGCGAAGAATCCCGGCGCGCGATCTTACGCGCGTTCTGCCTCCAACGGCCCCCCTCCGCGATTGGTGCGCAAGCCGCGCGCATTTACTAGACTCGGAAAAGTACTTGAACCGCGTCGTGCTCGAGCGCGTCCAAACCGCGTGATGTGAGGGCTAACCTATGCGCCGTACCATCGTAATCGCCGCCGCCGTCGTCGGAGCCCTGGTGGTCTTCGTCGGCGTTATCCTCTTCTATGCCGCCACCAACCTGAACTCGATCATCGCCGAGCGCCGCCAGACCATCCTCGACAAGGTCAGCACCGCACTCGGCCGCCAGGTCCACGTCACCGATATCAAGGTCAGTCTCGGCTGGGGCATCATGGCCGACCTGACCGGTGTGCAGGTCGCCGACGATCCCGACATTTCGAAGAAGCCGTTCCTCGAAGCGAGCGACGTTTACGCCAAGCTCCAGCTGATGCCGCTGCTGGCGCGCCGCCTGGAAGTCACCGAGGTCGTGCTCGACAAGCCGGCGATTCGAATCATCCAGACCCGCGACGGCAAGTACAACGTTTCGACGATCGGCGCGAAGAAAGAGGGCGAGCCGGAAGCCGCCGCCAAAGAAAAGGGCGCGGGCGGCGCAAAGAAGCCGGGCCTGAGCGCGCTGTTCGTCAAGGACTTCACCATCAACGATGGCACGGTGACGCTCGAGAACGAGGGCGCGCCCGGCGCCGGCGCGACAGTCAATTCGATCGACCTGAAGCTGCGCGACTTCGGCTTCAACGAGGCGTTCAACGTGGCGCTGAGCTTCGCCGCGCTGTCCGACAAGCAAAACTTCGACCTGACGGCGACGGTCGGGCCGCTGGTGAAGAACGGCGCAATCGACGTCAACGCGATTCCGCTCTCGGTCAAAGCGAGCGTGGGGCCGATTGCGCTCGCGCGCCTGAAGGCGATCCCGGCACTCGCGAAGGCGATTCCGCCGCAGCTTTCGATTCCCGAGCCCGTCAGTGTCGAGGCGTCTGCCGACGGTACCGTCGACGCGATCAAGTTCAGCGTCTCGAGCGATCTCACCTCCGCCTCGATCGCCTACGGCGACGCATTCGCCAAGCCCGCGAATCTGCCGCTCAAGCTTTCCGCCGAGGGCTCGCGCACCGGCCCGGCTATCGACGTGAAGCTCGCACAGGTCACGCTCGGCGACCTGGAGATGAAAGCGACCAACATCAAGGTCGGCGGCGGAGTCACGTCGGCGCGCGTCGATACCAACAGTTTCGGTCTGGCTTCGCTCGCCAAGACTCTTCCCGCACTCAGCAAGTACAGCCTGGACGGCAAGACCGAGATTCATACCGACGTGAATATCGCGCGCGGCAAGCCCTCGGCGAACGGCACCGTGTCGCTGACGGACGTCGCGATGTCGACGGGCGATCAGAAAACGCCGGCGCTGAGTCATCTGAGCGGCAACATCAAGCTGGCCGGCACCACTGCCGACGCCGGGCCGCTCAATTTCAACCTGGGCCCGGCGCAGGCGGTGCTAAGCGCCCACGTCGATCAGTTCCAGCCGCTGGTCTCGAGCTACGAGCTCAAAGCCGCGGCGATTCGCCTCGCCGATTTTGCGCCGGCGCGTCCGCCCGAGGAGCAGGTGAATGAACTGCTCGCCAAGGGCGCCTTTTCGATGCAGTCGATTGGCCCGGTGCTCGATTCCAATCTCACCTCGGCGTCCGGCAACGTGGCGGGCGTCGCGTACCAGAACCTGAACCTGTCGGTGTCGCTCGAGGGCAAACGACTGCGCGTGATTTCGATGAAGGTCGGCGCCTTCGCCGGCGAGGTCGTCGCGACGGCCAACACCACGCTTGAGTCCGCGGCCCCGTTTGCGGCCTCGATCAGCTTCTCGAACCTGGACGTGCAGAAGGCGCTCGAGTCGCAAAAGTCCAAGGCCGCCGGCATGGTGCGCGGCGCGCTCGGCGGAAACATCAATGTCAGTGGAAAGAGCGGTGCGTTTGACGAGATGAAGCCGACGCTCAAGGGCGACGGCAAGCTGACCATGATCAACGGCAAGCTGGTCGGCATCAACGTTGGCGGTGACGCGCTCAAGAAAGTGCAGAACCTGCCCGCGATCGGCGACCTGGTGCCCGGCAACATAATCGCCAAGCATCCCGAACTGTTCAGCAATCCGGATACCGACATTCAGATCGCGAGCCTGACGTTTGTGCTCACCGGTCCGCGAATCACCTCCCACGACATCAAGGTGCAGACCGTGGACTACAATCTGATGGGCGACGGATGGTTCGACATGGACAAGAATATCGACCTGAGCGCGCGCATCGTGCTGTCGCAGCCGTTCAGCGCGGAGCTGATCGCGGCGAAGAAGAACGTCGGCTACGTCGCCAACCGCGACGGCCAAATCGACATCCCGCTCCAAATCACCGGGCAACTGCCCAAGCCGAGCGTGCTGCCCAACGTGACGGAACTCGCGCAGCGCGCGGGCACCCACGCCGCTCAGGAGCAAGGACAGAAGTACATCGGCAAGTTCCTGGGCAAGAAGGGGCTGCCGGCCGGATTGGGCGGCTTGCTCGGCGGCGGTGGGGACTCGGGTGGCGATTCGGGCGCTGGCGCCGGCAGTGGTGCGGGTGCCGGGGGCGGCGGTGCGGCTGCACCATCGGGTGGCTCGAAGCCGCCGCCGAACCCGCTCGATCAGCTGAAGAAGCTGTTCTGATCCGCGGGAAGACTCTCTTCTCTGTCATCCCGAGCGGACGTCGCTGCGCGTAGGTCCTTCGACTCGCGCAGCGCTCGCTCAGGATGACACAAGAAGCAGAGTCCTCCGCTCTAGAATGACACGAGCGTGCGACGCTCCAGCGACGTGCCGTGCCTCACATATCGTCTTCGCCCTAAACTTCTAACAGGGCCGTTGCGGCCCGCATCCTGTTTGTTTTTCCTG
>DASQHV010000025.1:0-6305 GCA_035631915.1 Candidatus Acidiferrales bacterium
CCTTGCCGACGGCAAGGCATGGCACGAGCTCGACGACGCGCGTATCGCGTCCGTGATCAAGACGTCACTCGACCAGCACATCACGCACACGCCCACGCTCGTCGTGCTCGATCGGATTTTTCGCGACGACTACGACGCGCAATTCAACGAGCCGGTCGCGCAGCTGATGCCGCTGTGGTACCGCGATTTCTGGCACCGCCCTGACCTGGGCTATACCGCGCAGGAGTCGGCGATGCTGCACGAATGGGGCAGTCCGCTCCCCAAGATGAAGCTGATGGTGCGCCGGATGCACGAGGCCGGCGTGCCGCTCCACGTCGGCACCGACACGATCAATGCGTTCGTCGTTCCGGGCGCCGCGATGCACGAGGAAATGCACAATTTCCAGGATTGCGGCTTCACCCCCGAACAGGTGTGGGTCGCCGCTACACGCGACAATGGCGCCTCGCTGCCGCTCAAGGATCTCGGCGTGCTCAAGGACGGCGCCCCGGCCGATTTTCTGATCTTCAAGGAGGATCCGACCGGCGACCTTTCGAAGCTCGATACGCTGGAGGCCGTCGTCGCCAACGGCCGCCTCTATCCGCGCGCCGACCTCGACGCCGCCCTCGCGCGCTATCGCGATCGCTACGCGAGGCGCTCAGTCCAATGGGTGATGATGACGCTGATGCGCTTTTTTGCGCCGCATCCAGAGGCCAAGCCCGCCAAGCACGAGTGAACATCGGCTCCAGCAGCCGACGCCCGGGCTTACGGAGTGTGACCGCGTCGATTGGGTTCGTCAGCCCAAGGGCACTTCGACCGACAAACCGGTTCCGATCAAATCGGCCGCCGGATTCTGATTGGTCGCGACGACTTTCTGGAAAAAGCCCTGCCATTCGGAATCGGCCGCCATCTTGGTTTGCAGGTCGCCAAAGGCTTTCCAATCGGCGGTCTGAATTATGAAAATCGAACAGGGCGCGTTGGTCCCCACCGCCTGGGTGAGGAGCCGCGCCTCCGCTCCGAGCCGGGTGACGATCTTTTTCGCGGCCGCGATGTTCGCAACGAAATCCGGTGTCTTCCCCGGACGGATTCTCCAAACGGTCGTCTGCAGTACTGCCATCGTAGTTAGCTCCTTCGAGATTTTTGGTTGTTGGTTGTTGGTTGTTGGAGTCGGATCGCGAGGACGAAGTGGACAAGCCCCAATTCGGACGCTAGCACGGCGCCCGCCAATGTCAAATCGAATTGGCGCGGAGCATTCTGTTTTGCACTACCTATCTGCGTGAGAACTCTGCCACGCATTTGTCACAAATCCGGGCGTTGCCGCTTCCTTTGAAGATAGCCTCGACACCCTGATCGGGCCTCTTGCCGCAGAAGCTGCATCGACAATCGATCCAGATTTCGTCGAGATAGCGAGTGACTTCTTCCTCCGTGAAGTGCGCCTCGACCCACTTGGCCGACGATCCCGGGAAAATGCTTTCCGCTCGCGTCTTGGCAGCTGCTATCGAGTCATGGGCGGAACATCCGGAGGCTTCCCAGTCGATGTCGCAGTAGTAAACCAGGAATTTGGAAGTCTTTGCTTCCTGACAGATCACCAAGCATGGAACCTTACCTAATTCCCGGCCATCAACGAGAATCAACCCATGGCCGGAGTTGTAGCCAACGTCCTTGTCCAACAGCGCGTAGTGAAGTACACGCTGTGAACTCACTGCCGGAGGTGGTTCTGAAGGAACGCGCTGCTGACTGTCAGCCATGATTGCGGACTATTGTTACCGCCATGGAGTATCCATCTGTCTGCTGGATCGTACGCTTCGAACCAGTGCGCGCAAATAGCCCCTAGACGGGCTGTCCGACGCGTCTGGCCATCAGGATGAGTCCCTCCAACTCACTCTAGAAGCCGAAGCAGTCGAGGGCGGCGCGGCCCGCGATGTACCACAGGGCGATCGCCGAGATCAGGTAAAGGTAGAATCGCAGCATGACGATATTGATCGTGCAGTGCACCGCGCTGTGCAGCACTCGAAATCCAAAGAACAGCCACGCCAGACCCACGTACTCGGCATCCACCTGCTTCGTCGCGAACAGGTAGAGCACGAGCGCATAGAACAGCACCGGCATCTCGAAGAGATTCTTCAAATTGTCCGACGGGTTCGAGACCTCCGGCGGCGACATCTGCGCCAACGCGCCCGGCACGGCGAGGTCGGTCGGACTTACGCTGCTGCTGCTGATGAAGCTGATGCGCCGGACGTACATGTAGATCCACACCGCCAGCGTCAGAAACATCATCGCGAAGAACGGACCGAAAATTTTTTCCTGGGCCATCGTGACCTCATTCGAAGGGGTGACGGATTTTTGCGAATCTTCCGAGAATCCGCCGCGGCACGCAACGCTGCGGGGCTGGACGCGACCTGAAAAAGCATTCAGATTGGATGCGCGAATCTGAACGAGCCGAGGCCTCGCAACCGGCTCGACTTCGAGGGGAGTAACTTTATTGCAGTATCCGGATCACGCGGCGGCCAACGAGTGCTCGATCTCACGCCGCGTCGTTGCAGCCGCCGTCGCAGCGCTCGCGATGCTTGCCGTGGTGGGATGCTCGTCGTCGCCTCCGCCGCCCGGGATGAAGAAGTTGGAGAAGGTTGAGCTGAGATTCAGCGTCGACCAGTGCCAGCCGATCGGCGCCGACATCTTCAAGTGCCCCGCGATCGACCGGCCGATCTGCAACCCCGACTACAATGGGCAAATCGACTGTGTGCGAATCGGACCAAAGGGCAGCGTCTTCATTGAGAGCGCGATCGGTCCCTGAAACGGTTTCCAACAATCAGGATATCGTGCGACGAATGAAGATTGGCACTATGCGCTGCGCATTCAGGGTCGCCAGCCGCCTGGCCCCACTTGCGGGCGCGTTTGCCCTCATTGTCGTCGCGATGGCTCCTGGAGCCGCATTCGCCGGCGGCTTGTTTCTATATGAAATCGGGACGCCCGACGTTGGACTAGCTTCGGCCGGGTATGCGGCACGCGCCCAGGACGCCGCGACAGTGTTTACCAATCCCGCCGGGATGACGCGGCTCGACGACTCGCAGTTGCTGGCTGGCGTGCAGCCAATCTACGGCCACCAGGTGTTCCATCCCAACAACAAAAATACGACCAGCGGCACCGACG
This sequence comes from Candidatus Acidiferrales bacterium, assembly GCA_035631915.1. Lineage (GTDB taxonomy): Bacteria > Desulfobacterota > Binatia > Binatales > Binataceae > Binatus. Next base: position 3,127 of record DASQHV010000025.1, read on the forward strand.
GCGGCAACGCGATCATTCCGCTGCCCGGCGCGAGCGGATTTTACGTTCACAGCCTGACCCCCGACATCAAGCTGGGGATCGGCACCTGCACCTACTTCGGCGGCGCGCTCGAGTACAACAAGAACTGGGTCGGCCGCTACTTCTTGCAGGGTGCAACCATCCTCGGCACCAGCATCCTGCCCACCGTCGCATACAAGGTGAACGAGTGGCTCTCCGTCGGCGCCGGGTTCAACATCATGATCGGATACCTGAAGGAGCGGGTCGCGATAAACAATCTGGATCCCAGCCTGCCGGACGGCCAGATGTCGATCAAGGATTGGACCGCAGGCATCGGCGGCGACATCGGCGTGATGGTCGAGCCTGACAGTCGCACGCGGTTCGGAATCCAGTACCTGACGCCCGTATCGTTGAGCTTCAGCGACGTTCCTCATTTCTCCGGTTTGGGCCCCACAGTGGTGGGGGCGTTCCGCCAGCACGGCATCTTCGGCGCGCCGCTCACCATCGACCTGACTGTGCCGCAGGCGCTGGTCTTCAGCGCATTCCATCAACTCAACGACAAGTTCGCGATCATGGGCGATGCCGGATGGCAGGATTGGAGCGCGTTCGGAGATCCGCAAATCGGAATCAATTCGTCGAATCCCAAGAGCGCCACCGCCAACCTGCGTTACCAGGACACGTTTCATCTCGCAGCCGGCACCCAGTACAAGCCGTCGCGACGTCTTACCTGGAACGCGGGATTCGCGTTCGACAACTCGATGGTGAGCGGACCGTCGCGCTCCGTCGCCGCGCCGGTTGGCGATCAGTACCGATTTGGCGCGGGTGCGCAGTATGCTCTCACTGAAGCGCTCACGGCGGGCGCTGCTTACGAGTTCATGTGGCAGGGAGACCTGGGCTTGCAGCAGGGTACCGAACCGGTGCGCGGCACCGTGGCGGGGCGCTTTCGAAACGTCAACATCAGCTTCTTCAGCTTCAACCTGGTTTGGAAATTCGGAACGGTTGCGCACTGACGTCCTGAGTTGCAGCCGAATCGTGAAAGTTGTGAAGGAACATCGCCGATGCGAACACTTGCGATCGTCGTCTTGAGTCTCGTCCTGCTTGCGCCGGGACGTGCCCGCGCGCAGGGCGTAGTGATGTCGCTGCCGGCGGACGACCAGCAGCAAATCACGGCGCAGCTTGGTCCCGGAGTCGTCGGCAACGCGCTTCCCAGCAAACCGATCCAGGACGCTGCGTCCTATTTCCCGCTCACGGACAAGGCGCTCGTTTACCAGGTCATGGCCGGCCCGAACGCCGGCAATACGCAGACGCTGGGCTTGGCGAAAGTCACGCGCCCCAGCGGAATCATTTCCTGGCGATTTCAACTGTCGCCGACGCTCTCTGGCTTTATGCGTCAGACTTCGCAGGGCGACATCGTGATGCCCGCGCTTAGCGACTCCAGCCAGGGCGTCGTAGTTGTCACGACTCCCGCGAATCCGTTCGTGCCCAAGGGCATGCAACCCGGCGAGACGCGTTCCTACACGCAACAGGTAGCAGTGAACTATCTCGACGATCCGTCGGATCAGGAATACTCCGGCTCGATGAATGGCACCTATACCTATCTCGGTACCTACCAGGTGACAGTACCGGCCGGCACTTTCGCGGCGGACCTCATACGTGTCAAATGCGAGGGCAAGGTCGGCCCCGCGCACACTCATAACACCGCGTACAACTTCTTTGCGCCCGGAGTCGGCGCAGTCGCGATGATCATGCAAGAGGACATCGCCGCATTCTGGATTCTCCACATCGACACGACTACCGGCAAAGTGCTGATGTCGAAGTGATTCGTCCGCCTGCCGCACTCCCGGGATGAAGAGTTCGCTCGCGCTGTACCTTCTCATAGCTCTGGTAGCCAGCTCTTTGTTCGCATTCGGGCTCCTGATGATGAAGAGCCGCGCGTGGAAGCTGCCGCAAGCACGCGGCGCCGACACGGTACGTGCGATCGTCGCGTGGATTCGCGATCCGATCTGGACTGCCGGACTGATTGTGCAGGGGCTTGGTTACGCGCTTTTCATCGTGGCGCTGGCCGGCGCGCCAATCTCGATGGTCTCGGTGATGATGCAGGGCGGGATCGGACTCTTCGTGCTGTTCGCCGTCGTGTTCTTGCACGAGCGCGCACGGCCGAACGAGTGGGCGGGAATCGCAATCACGATTCTCGGTATGGTGGTGCTCGGGCTCTCGGTATCGGGCGACGAAGTTCAGGCGCCGGCGGCGAGTCTCACGATGGTGATGACGTCGGCCGTCCTGCTGGCGATCGGATTCATCCCGACGCGGCTGCGGCGCTTCAGGCATAACGGTGTCGGCGCCGCGATACTCTCCGGCGTCATCTTCGGCCTCGCGACGATTTATACGAAGGCGATGGCCGACACGTTCGTCGCCGACGCACACCTCTCTTGGTCGGTCCGCATCGCCGCCAACCCTTACGTCTATGGCGTGATCGCTACCAACATCGTTGGCATGGTGGCGCTCCAAAATTCCTTCTCCAATTCGCGCGGGATAATCGCGATGCCGTTGTCGTCCGCGCTCTCGAACATCGTGCCCATCGCCAGCGGAATGATCCTGTTCGGCGAACGACTGCCCGCCGATCCCGCCCATGCCACGATGAGGGTCGCGGCCTTTGCCCTCACGATCGTGGGCAGCGTGCTGCTCTCCAACGCGCAAGAAGCGATGGCGTCGCAGGTGATCGAGGCGCAAGCGGTGGAAGACTGCGGGTAAGCAAGCTCCACTGACCTCGCCTTTGATAGCGAGCCGCATGGCGCCGCGCTTCACCGTCGTTTCGTCAAATTGTCACGTCTCTGCAACAGAAAACGTCACAAATTTACAATTCCGTCGCCGTAGCGTGGTTTGAGCGGAATTTTTCCCACGGAATATGCGGATTTTCGCTCGCCGCCACTCGGCATGAAAGATGCCATGCCTGTCTTTATGAACACGTGACGTCCGACGGCGGGCGCCAACAACGGAGATTTGGGGTATGGACGCATCGCAGGTAAGTCGTTCGAGTCAGGCCTATGAGCCTCGATGGCTGATTGAGGCCCTGATGGCGCAATCGCTGATTCAGGAGCGCGAATTGGCGGTGATTTTCGCGCGCTACGCAGTCGTCGAGGAAGTTCCGGTCGGCGCCACCGTCATCATGCAGAACCGCTGGG